>CAIKNO010000079.1 GCA_903828805.1 uncultured Sandaracinus sp.
CGCTTCGTCGATGCGCACCACCTCGTCCACCAGCCCGCTGCCTGCCGTCGGCTCTCCAACGTGGGGCGCGTCGCCGTGGGGCGCGCGCGGCGCACCGCCGCTCTTCACCGAGTCGCGGTACAGCGCGCCGACGGGGTCGACCCCGACGAGCCGGAGCGAGGGCTTGCGCTCCTTGAGGTAGCGCCCGGCCCCCTGGATCGAGCCACCCGTCCCGATGCCCGCGACCAGCACGTCGATCTGCTCGCCGGCCTGCGCCCACAGCTCGGCGCCCGTCGAGGCGTAGTGGCCCTTCGGGTTGTCGGCGTTCTCGTACTGGTTCGCGTAGAAGCCGCCGGGCAGCTCCGCGGCGATCCTCCGCGCCACCGAGGTGTGGCTGCGCGGATCGGCCGCGTCGACGGCGCTCGGGCACACGACGACGCGGGCGCCCCAGGCGCGGAGGCTTCCGAGCTTCTCCGACGAGGCGTTGTCGGGCACGACGAAGATGCACTTGTAGCCGCGCACGGCCGCGACCATCGCGAGGGCGGCGCCGGCGTTGCCGCTCGTCGCCTCGACGACCGTGCTGCCGGGGCGCAGTTGCCCGCGGGCCTCGGCGGCCTCGAGGACGGCGAGGGCCATCCTGTCCTTCATGGAGCCCGCGGGGTTCAGGTACTCGCACTTCACGTAGACGTCGGCCGCCACGTCCTCGGCGAGCCGGTTCAAACGCACGAGCGGCGTCTGGCCGACCGCGTCGAGAATCGTCGAGACGGCACCCTGCATCAGCCCCATCGTCACTCCCGGCGCGGCATGGGACCCGGCCCCTGCTCTCGGCGCGCACTCTATCCGAGGCACCCTCCGCGTGCACGGCCGGGCGGTCCGCCTTCGCGGTTCTGGCGATGTGAGAATTCTTCGGCGTTGAGGGGGACGACGAAGTGGCGTCGGCGACGCACCGGACCTAGACCTGCGACCTCGATGCCGCACGTCGCGGCGGTGGAGGTGTTCGATGGAAGAGAAGAAGCTCACCCGGCGGCAGTGGCTCGAGCGCGGGTCCGTCCTCGGCCTCGTCGTCCTGGGTGGCGTGCCCGCCCTTTCGGCCTGCGGTGGCGGCGAGCTCGACTGCACGAATCCCCAGGGACTCAGCGGGGACAACCGGACCCAGCGGCAGGCGCTCAGCTACGTGGACCACGCCCCGAACGCCACGCAGCGCTGCGAAGTCTGCAACTTCTACACGGCCGCCCAGCCGAACCAGTGCGGCTCCTGCACGTTGAACCTCGGCCCGGTGAACCCGGCGGGGTACTGCAGCAGCTTCGTGGCGAGGAGCTGAGCTCATGCGCACGTCCTGGATCTTCGCGGCCGCGCTCGCGCTCGGCGCCTGTGGTTCCTCCGAAGAATCGGCTCCTTCGCCGCAGGGCGCGACGCCCGCGGCGCCGGAGGGCCAACCCGCCGCGCCGACCCCGGCGGCGCCCGCGGCACCCTCCGTGCTCGAGCCCTTGCCCGAGGTCACGACCGACGCCCGGAAGGTGACGCTCGGTCGTCGCCTGTACTTCGACACGCAGCTGTCGGGGGACGGGACGATCGCGTGCGCGTCGTGTCACTCGCTCGATCACGGTGGCGCCGAGGACCGTCGAACCTCCCTCGGCATCCACGGGCACGAGGGGCCGATCAACGCGCCCACCGTCCTCAATGCCGGCTTCAACTTCGTGCAGTTCTGGGACGGCCGCGCGGCGGATCTCCAGGCGCAGGCGGCGGGCCCCGTCACGAACCCGGGCGAGATGGGCGCGACGTGGGAGCAGGTCGTCGAGCGCCTCACGGCGGACGAGGGCTACCGGACCGAGTTCGCGGGCGTCTACGGCGAGGGCCCCATCGACATGACCCGCATCACGAACGCGATCGCGGAGTACGAGCGCTCGCTCGTCACGCCTTCGCGCTTCGATCGCTTCCTGCGCGGCGACACGTCGGCGCTGAGCGAGGACGAGCGCCGCGGCCACGAGCTGTTCACGACGGTCGGCTGCACCAGCTGCCACCGCGGGGTGAACGTGGGCGGCACGATGTACCAGCGCATGGGCCTCGTGCGGAACTACTTCGAGCAGCGGGGCACGCCCGAGACCGAGGCCGACCAGGGTCGCTTCAACGTCACGCACGACGAGGCGGACCGGCACAAGTTCAAGGTGCCCACGCTGCGGAACATCGCCCAGACGGGGCCGTACTTCCACGATGGCTCGCAAGCGACCCTCGAGGGGGCCGTGCGCACGATGGGCAGCGTCCAGCTCGGTCGGGACCTCGATGCCGACCAGGTCCGGCTGCTCGTGGCCTTCCTGGGCTCGCTGACCGGTGAACTGCCCGCCCACGCACGGATGCCGGGTGCGGCTCCGGGGGTCGACCCTGCCAGTCCGGCGGCCGGCGGCACGGCCCCCGCAGCGGCCGCGCCGGGCGCGCCTTCCACGCCTGCCCCGGCGACTCCCGCCCCGGCGACTCCCACCGCCGTGGCGCCTGCCGCGGCGCACTGAGCGAGACCTCGAGGCGCGGAGCGGTGGCCTTCGCCGCCCGCGCCTCGAGCGCAACACGACGCACGGGGCGTCTCCGACCAGGAGGCCCCCGACGGCGCCCCCCACAGCACGGCTCGTGTGGAGCGCGCGCGGCCCCTCGAAGACCGGGAAGCGCACGGTCGCGCTGGCGTTCAGCGGCGCGAGCTCAGAGGCCCTTTTCGCGGATGAACGCGTTCGTGAAGCGCGTCGTGTCCTCGTAGGACTCGCGGGTCGTCTTCTCCATGAACTGCTCGATCACGCCGCCGACCCCGAAGACCTTCACCTCGAGGTCGATCTCGCAGACGCGCTCCAGCCGCTTGTCCCCGAGCGGCTCGCACCAGTAGCGGCCGCCGACCTTCACCTTGTCCGAGAGCTTCGACGTGGTGATCGCGTACGTCCAGATCTTCGTGCGCGGATCCCACGAGCCTTGCTCGGTGTAGGAGAACGAACCTCCGACGAGCTTCTGAACGACCGCGGGGGCCTCGGTCTTCGGCTCCGTCACCATGGTGCGTGTGCGCGTCTCGCCGGGGCCGCCGGTCTGCGAGAGAACCTCGAAGCGCTTGAACGCGAGGGCGTCCATGTACAGCCGGCGGTTGTACTCGTCGTCGAAGAACACCCGGTTCCAGAAGGTGTCGACGTCGGTCTCGAAGACGTTCCGGATCGTGAACTTCAAGGCATCCCTCCGTGTCGTCAGCTGCCGACGCGGAATGCGACGACGGTCACGTTGTCCTCGCCGCCCTGGTCGTTCGCGAGCTGCACGAGGTCGCGCGCCATGGCGTCGACGTCCTCGGCGTGTCGCGCGACGCACTCTAGGATCTGCTCGTCCGTCATCATCCCACTGAGCCCGTCGGAGCACAGGAGATAGACGTCCCCCGGGGACGTGCGGTCCGGGACCAGATCCACGACGACCGAGTCCTGCATGCCGAGCGCGCGGGTGATCACGTTCCGCGGCAGCTCGTCGCGCTGCTCTTGCGGCATGTCCGGCATCACGAGCAGGTAGTCGTTCAGCAGCGAGTGATCGCGGGTCAGCTGCGCGATCTGGCCATCGCGCACCCGGTAGCACCGGCTGTCGCCCACGTGCGCGACGTAGACCCGGCCCCGCTCGCGCGCGACCAGCGCGCCGACGACGGTCGTGCCCATGCCGTGCACCTCGCGGTTGCGGCTGCTCGTGTCGAAGATCCGCTTGTTGGCGACCTTGATGCCGGTGATGAGCCGGTTCTCCTCGACCGAGAGGTGCGGGTCGAAGTGGAAGGGCCAGGTGGCGTCCTCCTTCGAGGTGGCCTGGAAGAACGAGGCGATGGTGTTCGTCGCCATCTTGCTGGCCACGTCGCCGGCCTTGTGCCCGCCCATGCCGTCCGCGACGACGTAGAGATCGAACTCGGGGAGGATGACGAAGCTGTCTTCGTTGTGCTCCCTCAGCTGGCCCACGTCGGACAGCCCCGCGGCGACGATGTTCATTCGGCCCTGAAAACCTCTGCCTGAAACTCGCTGGGATGACCGTGCGTGTCAAGGACAACGGGCTTCGTCATGACGGGTCCGCGCGTCGTCACCCGAACGCTCACGGCGGCGACCGAACTGGGTGGGAAGGCCACGTGTCCTCGAGGGGGATGCGGCGTTCCCAAGGTTCATGGGCGCGTCCGCGCGTCCGGGTCCGGCGCCGCCGTCGAATCCGCGGCCGAGGGTGCGCCGTCGAGAGGTCCCCGTGATAGCGTGCCGCCACCATGGCGGATGCACGCACCAAGACGATCGCGATCATTGCCGGAGACGGAGTCGGGAAGGAGGTCGTCGCGCAGGGCGTGAGGGTCCTCGAGCGCCTGTCCGAACTTCGCGGCTGGTCGCTGAAGCTGGTCTCGCTCGACCTCGGCGCGGACCGGTTCCTGCGGGACGGGGCGACGTTCCCGGCCGAGGATCAGCGCTTCGTGCGCGAGTCGTGCGACGCGGTCCTGCTCGGCGCGATCGGAGATCCTCGCGTGCCGAGCCTGGACTACGCGCGGGACATCCTCTTCGGCCTGCGCTTCGGGCTCGACCTCTACTGCAACGTGCGGCCGGTGCAGTGCCTCGACGACCGGCTCATGCCCATCGTCGGCAAGCGCGCCTCCGACTGCGACATGGTGGTCTTCCGCGAGAACACGGAGGGCGTCTACGTCGGGGTCGGCGGCAACTTCAAGAAGGGCACGCCGGACGAGGTCGCCATCACCGAGGACCTGAACACCCGCAAGGGCGTGGAGCGTGTCATCCGCGCGGCGTTCGAGTTCGCGGTCGCCCATGGGCGCAAGCGCGTGACGATGAGCGACAAGCACAACGCGATGCCCCACGCGCATGGCTTGTGGAAGCGCTGCTTCGACGAGGTGAAGGGGGACTACCCCGGCGTCGAAGCCAAGCACATGTTCGTCGACGCGCTGTGTATGCAGATGGTGCGGGCGCCCGAGACCCTCGACGTCATCGTGACGAACAACCTCTTCGGCGACATCGTGACCGACCTCGGCGCGGCGTTGCAGGGGGGCCTCGGGATGGCGGGCAGCGCGAACGTCAACCCCGGCAGGGTGAGCCTCTTCGAGCCCGTTCACGGGAGCGCGCCGGACATCGCCGGCAAGGACCTCGCGAACCCGCTCGCGACGGTGTTGACGATCGGCATGCTGCTCTCCCACCTCGGCTTCGAGGGCGAAGAGGCGAAGCTCATCGAGGTCGTGCGAGAGGCCGTTCGCACGGGCCATTGCACCCGCGACGTCGGCGGGGAGCTCGGCACACGGGCGGTGGGCGACTGGGTCGTGTCCCAGCTCCGCTGAGCCCGCGCCGGCGGCGGGTCCGAGGCGCGCGTGCGGAGGCCCTCCACGCGGACCGCTCACCGACTCCGCGTTCGACGCCACGCCCTCCGGGGACGTCCGATCACGGCCCGACCTCGACCCGGACGAGCTTGGCCCCGATGCGATCGAGCACCCGGCCCACCGACCAACCCCGCGCCGGATCGGGGCGGGCGTCTCCGAGCGCGTGCCCCAGCTCGAGGCGCGCGGCCTCGTCGTCGTGCTTTCGGGCCACGGCCGACCGAAAATCGGCGGGCCACAGCCGATCCGACTCGGCGGCGACCACGACGGCCTCCCACTCTCCGGCGTCGAAGGCGACGAGCCCTGCTGCCCGCGCCGTCGCGGCCGCGACCGCCGAGGTCGCCACGGCGACCGGCCGGCCCTCCACCCCCGGCACGTGCAGCCAGAGCGTCGAGGCCACCGGGAGGCCGCCGAGCAGACGGGCGGGGAAGGCCTCGACCTCCCGGTTCATCTTCGGGTCGTCCCCGAGTCGGGGGCGCTCGAGCCGCACCAGGCGGGGGGCTTGTGACGGTCGGACCGCCCGGCTTGCCCGTGCGGGCGGCGGCAGGACCGGAGCGTCGGCGTCGGGAGTGCGAATCGGCCTGGCGAGCTGGGTCATGACGAAGGCCTCGTGGCCCGGACCTCCGATCGGTCGGATCGGAGCGTGGGCTGATTGGGTGTTCAGTATCCTGGGGCGAACGAGGGCGGCGGCGCAAGTTCTTGCAGCGTGCCCGGCTCCACGGGGGACGACGGCCCATGCACTGAACTGACGGACAGGGGACGCCCGCGCCGAGTTTTCTGCTCGTGCCGTCCCCGACCCCCGCGGAGCGAGGGCGTCCGGACGCATGTGCCCGCGGCCGGCGTTCGCTAGGCGCGCGGCGGCAGCCCCGCCGGCACGGGGCCCTGCCAGGCCGTGCGCGTGCGCAGGGCGTCCACGAGTCCGGCTTCGTCCTTCACGGCCCGCAGCGGGATCGTGGCTCGGGTGGCCCCGCGGACCTCGAACCAGACGTAATCCCGGCCCCGGCCCGCGGCCGTCACGGCCTTCCAGGGGAGGCGTGTGTCACGGGTGCCGTCGAACACCGCGATCCCCGCGTCGTCGAGCGTCACGACGAGGGGCTGTTCGGAGGAACCGAGCTGTCGTCGCCTTCGGAGCATCGAAGACACGAGCAGCCACGGACGGGCGACCTGCCAGACGCCGAACGCGATGGCCAGCAGCCCCACGAGGCGGCCTTCGCCGTCGTGCGCGGCGCCGAGGGCCCGGGCCCCGAAGAGCGCGATCGCGGGACCGAGGATCAAGCGCAGCCGGGCGAACCCGGGTCGACGCAGGTACTCGGTCAGCCATGCGCGCCGGAACTCTGCGTCCGAGAGGCGGAACTCGTACGAGAGAGGCATGGGCGATTCCGCGGCGTCGTTCGCGGCCATCGGCGGCTCAGCGGCGGGCGGGCCGACGGCGCTCGCTCCGCGTCCGCTCGAGGGCGCGCGCCTCGTGCGCGATCGCCCCATGGAACGGGGGCGCGATGCGTTCCCCGGTGGCCTCCATGATCTCGATCACGCGCGCCGGCGTGAGGGCGGGGTCCACGGAGATCATCTTCGCCGCGAGGTTCGCGGCGTTGGGGGACGCCATCGAGGTGCCGGACAGCGGCACGCGCTCGCCGTTCGGGATGACGCTGTCGACTTCGACGCCGAAGTCGAAGAGGCGCACCCGCTCCGCGCTCGAGTTGGTGAACGTCGCCCAGCGCCCGAAGCGGTCGACCGCGCCGACGACGAGCACGTTCGGCGCGTCGATCGAGGCGGGCACGTCGCCGTACTCGAGGACGTCGCGGTTCGAGTTCCCTGCCGCGACCACGAAGAGGGTGTCCGGGCACCGGTCGAACACCGACTGCCACTCGGCGCGCCGGCGGGCCTGGACCTCGGTCGCGCGCCTCCGGACCTGCTCGTCGGTGGTGTAGATCCCCGATTCGTGGCGCAGGGCGTCCTCGACGTAGTCCTGCCCGAACCCGAGGGAGGCGTTCACGACCCGCACGTGGTGCGCGTTCACGAACGCGACGATGGCGTCGATGTTCGCGCGCTCGGCGACGAGCTCGGCGTCGGTCGGCCCCCGGTGATGGTAGACGCGCGCTTCGCCGGCCCACGCGCTCCGGAGGACGGCGAGGCGCGCCTGCGGCAGGCCGGCGAGCAGGATGCCGGCGACGTGGGTGCCGTGGCCCCACTCGCCGATCTCGTCGAGGTGGGCGTCGAGCGCGTCGAGGGCGGCCGCATCGGTCGCGCCGCGCACCAGCGAGAGGACGCGTTGCGCCGCCTCGGTCGAGGCCATGCCCGCCCGGAGGTCCATGACGCCCCGGAGAAACGGCGCGTACTGGGCGATGGTCGGAGCGCCCGGGTCGTAGATGAGGCCCGTCTGCGCCGGATCGGGATCGCTGACGACGCCGTGGACGTCGTCGACGACCCCGTTCCCGTCGTCGTCGAGGCCGTCGGGCCGTTCGGCGGGGTTGGTGAAGAGCTGGGGCGCGAAGAGCGCACCCTCCGTGCCGGTGTCCCAGACCGCGACCAGCACGGGCTGGGCGTCGCGGGCGGAGGTCAGGTCGACGGTCGAGAACGAATGCGGCGCCTCGGGCGGCTGCGCATCGTGCGCCGCGCGGACCACGTCGATGGCGGCGAGGTAGTCCTCCCGGTGCGCGACGACGTCGGCGAGGACGTGGCCGATCATGAGCGCCGACGTGGCGGTCTCGGGCCCGAGGAGCTGTTGCCGGGTCTGCTCGAGGGCCGCGTCGATCTGGGTGGTCGCCTGGTACATCTGGAAGACGACCGTGGAGGCGCCGAAGCGCGCCCTCGGCAGGGTGGAGAGCACCTCGACGATGGCCGCGCGCTGCCTCTGCGGGTCCTCGGGGGCGCTCCGCCGGGCGACGACCGAGAGCAGGGTGGTCCCGACGAAGGCCATGTTCCTGTTCCGGGCGCGTGCCCGGACGAGCTGCACCGTTTGTCGTGCGCCCTCGAGATCGCCGGCCGCGACGTCCGCGATGGCGAGCGAGAGCATCTGCTCGCAGACCCGGTCTCCGAGCGCGGGCGCGGACTCGGGGGCCTGGCGCCAGCGCGCGAAGTCGTCGATCGGCAAGGCGGGCTCGACCTCGCGGATGCGGGCCACGGCCCCGCGCCGGGCGCGCTCGACCAGGTCGTCGTCGGTCACCGCGTCCCAGGGCGAGGCGGGGGGCAGGGCGTCGGCTTCGACGTGGGCGGACGGAGCCGTCTCACCCGTGGCGGCCGTCGTCGTCTGCTGCGGCGACGCCCCGCCGCAGCCGTTCAACGCGAGCAAGAGGGCCAGGACACGGGTGGAATTGGGTCGCATGGGGCCCCACTAGAACGCGGGTCGCGCGGGCGCGCAAGGCCTGAAAGGGCGGGCTGGCCCCCGTCGTGGGGTGGCAATGCGCTGGAAACGAGCATAATGCGCGCGGGTTCGAATCCCGGCGAAGGCGCGCGCGTCCATCGCGCCTCCGCGTCCGTGCGGGGGGCCTCGGCGGTGCTCGAGGCGGTGGGGTGAGCGTGGGCTGCGGCACATCGAGAGGCCGCGGCACGTCGAGAGGCCGAGGGACATCGGGAGGCAGCGATGCGTGCGATCCGGGGTGCGTGGTGGGCGGCGGGGTGGCTCGGAGTGCTCGTGCTCTCGGGGTCGGGCGTGGCGCGGGCGCAGGGGGCCCTCGATCCGTGGGGCGCGTCGCGGGGGGTCATCCCGGTGCGGCCCGGCTTCATGCCCGACCCGATGGTGATCGAGGGCATTGCCGGCGGGGGAGCCGCGCTCGGGGACATGTACGGCGGCTGCCGCGGGTACGCGCAGGGCGCGCCGAGCCACGTGTTCATGGTGCAGGCGCCGATGCGGTACCTCGCGTTCCTCGTGAACTCGTCCTTCGACTCGACGCTGATGGTGCAGACCCCGGATGGTCAGGTGCATTGCAACGACGACTCCGAAGGCCTCCTGCCCCGGGTCGAGCTGCAGACCGGACCCGGCGCCGTCCGCGTGTGGGTCGGAAGCTACTCGAGCACCGGGGGCGGGCCGTACCGCCTCGGGGTGAGCGAGCTGAACACGGTCCGGGCCGCGAATCTGGGCATGCCGGGCAGCGGTGCCCTGGGATTCAGTCCGCGTCCCTCCATGCTTTCCCCGACGTCGTCGCCGCTCTACGGGGAGGGCTCGGTGGCCCCGGGCAACGGGGTCATCACCACCCTCGCCGGACAGGCGGGGGGCGCCCTCGACGCCAGCGTCGCCGGGGGCGATTGCCGCGGCTGGATCACGGCCGAGCCGACCCACGTCCTCCGCGTGCTGCGGCCGATGGGCTACCTGCGGATGCTCGTGCGGGCCGACCACGACACGACGCTGACCGTCATGTATCCGGACGGGCGCATCGCCTGCAACGACGATGGCGGGGGCAGCTTTCACCCGATGATCGAGGGCCCGACCGGCGATGGTCCGCTGCGGGTGTGGGTCGGTAGCTACGCGCGCGAACGCACGGGGCCGTCCATCCTGGGGGCCGGGGACAACCCAGGCCTGACCCCGGACATGCTGGCGCCCGGCCGGGCTGGGATGGTCGTGGTGCCGCCGCCGCAGGTCGTGGTTCCTCCGCCGCAGGTCGTGGTTCCTCCGCCGCAGGTCGTGGTTCCGCCGCCGGCCCAGCAGGCCACGCGCGTGGAACTCCTGCCGCGCTTGCCGGTGACGCTCTTCGGTGCGGGCACGCCGGTCACGCTCGCGCTCTGGAGCCCGCGCGGCGGTCCCCGCGTCGAGGTCGGCGTGCAGCGGATCGGGGCCGCGCTCAGCGTGGTGGCCACGATCGGCAGCGTCACCGCGCCGGTCATCACCGTGCCCGAGGCGCTCGTCCGGGACGTGCTCATCACCGTGACGCAGCGGCCCGATCAGCGCTTGCTCGTCCAGGCCGAGCGCGCCGATGCGCCCGGGCAGCCCGGCGGGCGCATGATGGCGCTCGTGCGGTGGCCCGGCGCGGGCGCGACGGTGCCCGAGGTGGCGCAGCAGTGGGTCGGTGCGATGACCGACCGGCTGCCTCGCTGGTCCCGCTGACACCGGGACGGCGCCGCTGCGGACGCGGCGGCGCCGTTCAGAACGAGAAGCGGCGGATCGAGACGTTCATCAGCAGACCGAGGCAACTCATGCTGGTCAGCACGCTCGATCCGCCGTAGCTGAAGAGCGGCATGGTGACGCCGACCACGGGCAGCAGGCCGCACACCATCCCCATGTTGATGACCGTGTGCCAGAAGAAGAAGGCGCTCACCCCGACGGCGATCACGGCACCGAAGCGGTCCTTGGCGCTGCTGGCGATCTTCAGGCCCCAGAGGATGAGGAAGACGTAGAGCCCCAGCAGCACGAGCACGCCGAGGAATCCCTGCTCCTCCGCCCACACGGGGAACGGGAAGTCGGTGTGCTGATCGGGCAGGAACTGATGCTGGTTCTGGGTTCCCTGCATGAACCCCTTGCCGAGCACGCCGCCGCTGCCGATCGCGACCATCGACTGGTAGGTGTGCCACCCGTCCCCGAGGATGTCGGGGTTCTCGCCGCTCAACATGCCCCAGTAGTTGATGAAGCGTTCGCGCTGGTAGTCCTCGAGGCCGAAGAGCCAGATGAGCGGCGCGCTCGCGACGAACGTCCCGACGAGCGTCGTGAGCGAACGCCACTTGAGGTTCGTGAGCATCATGATGCTCACGAAGATGAACGCGCACATCAGCGCCGTGCCGAGGTCGGGCTGGCGCAGGATCAGCAGCATCGGCACGCCGAGGATCAGCCCGGGCAGGACGAGATCCCGGAGCGTTCGCCCCTCGGTCTTCGGGTCGTTGTGCAGGTGCTTGGCGAGCGCGATGATGAGGAACACCTTCATCGTCTCGCTCGGTTGGAGCGAGAACGATCCGATGCGGATCCACCGCTGCGAGCCGCGGATCTCGGGCGCGAGGAGGAACACGAGGATCAGCAGCACGACGCCGATGCCGTAGGCGACCCACCCGAAGCGCTCGAAGTGGCGGTAATCGATCGCGGCGATGAGGACCGCGATGCCGGCGCCGAGCGTCAGCCAGTAGATCTGCTGGATGTAGAGCTCGCTCAGGGAGGCGCGGGCGGCGCTCGTCGCCGAGTACAGGTTGGTCACGCCGATCAGCGCGATCGAGGCGACGGCGACGAAGAGGGGCCAGTCGAACTGGTCCCGGAACCCTTTTCCCAGCGTGGCCATGGCTCAGCGGCCTCCCGTCGGCGGTGGGGGTGTCTCGGCCGCGCTCCCGGCGCCGCTCCCGGCGCCCCGCGCGCCGAGGTACTCGTGCAGGATCTGCGTCGCGATCGGCGCCGCGTAGCGGCCGCCGGCGCCGCCGTGCTCGACGAGCACGACGATGGCGACCTCTGGGTCGCCCGCGGGGGCGAAGCCGGCGAACCACGCGTGGGCGCGGTTGTAATACCAGGCCCGGTCGGGATCGAGATCGTGCCGCGCGCGCTCGCTCACCTGTGCGGTGCCGGTCTTGCCCGCCACGGTGACGCCGCCGTCGACGCGCGCCGCGAACGCGGTGCCGGTCGGGTCGTTCACCGTCCCGTAGAGGGCATCCATCACGTAGGCGAGGTGCTCGCGGTCGACGTGGACACGGCGGCGCACGCGGGGCTGAAACTCCTCGACGAGCGAGCCGTCGGGTGCCGTCACGCGCTCGACCAGCTGGGGCACGTACAGGGTGCCGCCGTTCGCGATGGCGGCGTACGACATCGCGAGCTGGAGCAGGGTGACGCGGGTGTCACCTTGCCCGATGGCCGTGTTCAGCGCGTAGCCCACCCGCCAGTGATCTTCGCGGGACTCGTACCACTCACGGGTCGGGATGAAGCCGCTCGCCTCGGTGTTGATGCCGATACCGGTGCGTCGCCCGAGCCCGAAATCCTGGGCGAAACGGGCCAGCCGATCGAGCCCGACGGTCTGGGCGAGCTGGTAGAAGTAGACGTTGCACGACTGCACCAGCGCCTGACGCATGTCGACGTCGCCGTGGACCGACGTGCACCGGAAGCGGTTGCGTCCGAGGTCGTAATGACCCGAGCAGTTCACCCGCGTCGCGGGGTCGATGAGCCGGTCCTGCAGCGCGGCGATCGACGTCAGGGGCTTGAACGTCGAGCCGGGGTAGTAGCTCTCGTAGATGGTCCGATCGATGAGCGGTCGGAACGAGCGCGGGTCGCGCATCTCGGCGTAGCGGTCCCGGGTCATGCCGCTCGTGAGCTCGTTGAGGTCGTAGCTCGGCTTGCTGAACAGGGCGCGGACGGCCCCCGTGTTCACGTCGACCACCACCACCGCGCCGCTCGGATGCCCGCGGAACGCGCGCTCGGCGATGCGCATGAGGTCCATGTCGATCGTGAGCGTCATGTCCCGACCCGGGATGGGATCGACGCGGGTCGGACGGCCATCGTCGACCGCGACCTGATCGAGCACCCGCCCGCGGGCATCGACGGTGACGCGACGGAAGCCGCGTCGCCCGCGAAGAAAGCTCTCCCAGCCCCGCTCGAGACCGCTGCGTCCGATCCTGTCCCCGAGGCGGTACCCCGAGGGCCGAAGGTCGCTGAGTTCTTCGCCGGTCAGCTCGTTCAGGTATCCGATGGCGTGTGCGCCGAGGTGCTGGAACGGATAGCTACGAATCGGCGTGGCCACGACGTCCACGGCCGAGACTTCCACGCGCCCGCGCAGGTAGCGGAAGTCCATCTCGTGGGTCTCGAGCGCGGCGAGTTGCTGCCGCGTGATGTCGGTGAAGAAGCGGATCTGGTGGGTGCGACGGTGCTCGGGAATCCGCTCGAGGCGCCGCGCGAAGTCGGCCCTGCCCGCCTCGTCGAGGCCCATGAGCTCGGCGAGGAGCGAGCGGTCTTCGTCCCGCAGGTAATGGGGCGTCAGGTGGACGTCGTAGGCCGGTCGATTGCTGACGACGATGCGCCCGGCGCGGTCGCGCAAGATGCCGCGCGTGGCGGGCAACGTCAGCGTGCGGGTGATGTTCTCGCGGGCGATCTCTGCCCAGCGCGCGTGGTCCACGAGCTGCAACTGGACCATCCGCCCGAGCAGCCCCGTGAACACGAGGCCGACGAAGAGCGCCATCCACTTGTAGCGCTTCCGGAATTCGCCGACTTCCCGGCGTACGGAGAGCAGCGTCACGGCGCCGGGCTCCCTTCGGCATCGCGTCGACGGGTCCGCAGCGCGTCGATGCGGCGCGCCATCGCGAAGACGGGCGGGGCGGAGAGCGCCGTGGCCAGGGAGGACGCGACCAGGGTCAGCGCGATGCCCAGCACGTTTCCGACGAGGGGCGGATGGGCCTCCGCATCGGCGACGAAGAGTCCGACGGCCTCGCCTGCGAGGCTCTCGGCAGGCATCGACAGGGGGAACGCTTCGGGCGGCGAGAAGATGGCGCGAAGCGCCAGGATCGTCCCGCC
>CAIKNO010000080.1 GCA_903828805.1 uncultured Sandaracinus sp.
CGTCCGGTACCTCGTGTGGGAGTTCGACTGCACGCGCGAGGAGATGCTCGCGCAGGTCGAGCGCTGGCGCTCGGGCGAGGAGCGCGCGCGGCGAGTGACGGTCGACGACGGTCCTCGCCTCAGCGCGACCGCGACCGCCGCGTCGCTGCGCGGGTGGGCACAGACGGGGCTTTCCTGACCGAGGTCTGCGGCAACGGCCACGACGACGTCGGCCGGCTCGGCGATCGCGTCGCGACCGAGCTGCGCTTCGACCGCAGCCTCGAGCTCGCTCGCCGCCGCGCAACCGGGTGCACCGGTCAGGTCCAGCCGCGCCCGCACAGGCTCCTGCGCGAAGGCAGTCGGGGAGCGCACGAGGAGCGCGGCGAGGACGGACGCACCGAGGCAGAGAGCGACGAGACGGGCCGGCACCGACGGATCGTCCGGCACGCCCGGCGGGCGTGTCAACGACGCCGCGCGCGAGGCCCGACGCCCAGGCGCAGCGTCGAAGTCGGCGACGAAGGGCCGAGGCAGAGTCGACATCGACGTCGACATCGACGTCGACATCGACGTCGACGTCGATGTCGATGTCGACATCACTCTCCACGAAGCCCGACGCGCCGACGTCGACAGCCGAGCCGAGCCCGGAATCGACGTCGACGCATCGAGCCCGCCCTCGGCGTCAATAGCGTGCGCGGTAGTTCTCGAACGGAATCCCGTCGGGATTCGCCCACTCACCGTCTTCGCTCGCGGGAACGAAGTCGATCTCCCACGCGCCGCTGCCCTCGACGAGGTCCGTGACCGAGAATCCCTCGCCGATCGTGGTGCCGCTCCGAGCGGCCGAGCCGAGCGTGGTGGTGCAAGCCCAGCTGCCGTACGGATAGCCGCCCGAGGCGCGGCAGTACATCGGGAAGCGCTCCGTCCGGCCGTTGAGCCGGATCCACAGCTCGTGCTGCTTGCCCGCGCGGAGCTCGCGAGAACGCTGCCGCGAGGCCGTGCTCGGATCGTCGCTCCGGGCGACCGAGATCCGAAGCTCCTGGTAGCCCGCCGACATGCAGCGCTCGACATCCGCGCCCCACACGTCCGCTTCTTGGCGCTCGCACTCCGGCCGTGGGTCCGGCAGCGCTGCCTCGAGGTCGTTCGAGAGCACCGCGGAGAGATCGATGAGCGCGCCCGTCGCCTCGCGTTCGGTGCCATCCGCCAGCGCGCGCGTGAGCGTGAACCGGTAGCTCAGCGTGCTTCGCTCGCCGCTGCAGCGGGTCGCGATCGGGAAGGCGTCCACCGAAGCCGCCAGGAACGTCTCGCCGCTCACGGGCCGGGTCCAGGTCTCGTCGAACGCGAGCCCATCGAAGATCGGCGTCGCGGCCTCGCCGCTGCCGAAACGCGTCCACTCGTGGCGCCTCGCCGAGAGCGCGACACTCTCGGTGCCAGCGTCCTCGCGGACATAGATCCGCGCGTCGGCGGCGACGATCGACTGGCAGCTTCGGTCCGATGCCCCATTCGCCCGGATGCCACTCCGCTCTTCCCTGCGGAAACGAACGAGCACCTCGCCGACGCCCTCCGCGCCGAGCACCCAGGTCTCGGTCTCATCTTCGACCGGGACCTCGCTCCAGCCCGTCATCGTCTCCGGACGCGCGAAGCTCGGGCCGTCCCCGTCTGCCTTGCCACCGAGGCCCGAGGCCTCGGCGTTCTCGCGCGCGTCCCAGGCGCCCGACGAGCCTTCGGCGCCGGCACAACCGGAGAGACCACCGAGAACGGCCAGGATGAGTCCAGAGCACTTCTGTCGAGCGTGCAGACCCACGTCGAGCCTCCGAGAGCGATGAGCGCGGTTGCGTGGAGCGAGAAACCGAACGAGCGTTTGCATGACAGGCGGCTTCGCAGGAAGCGTGCCGCGGTCGGACGACGTGGATTGGCCGCGAAATCAGCCTTCTCCAGGCCGGAATTCGAGGAGTCGCGCAGGCGGCCTCCCGCAGCCGAGCGTCCATGATGGGGCTGCGAGTCCATGGACGGAGGGAGCCCGTGGGGAGAGGCGACTCCAGCGCTCCACGGCAGCCTCGGTCCGTCGCGCCCGGAGAGCGCTCCGCGCGCTCGCGCCCGGGCGAGAGGAGCGAAAAAGAAGAAGGGCGGCCGGCCTCTCGGCCTGCCGCCCCTCCGTCCCGTCATGCGAGGGAAGTCAGCTCGAACGACCCTCCGACGAGAATCCAAACATCGAACACGAGCAACAATGGGTACTCTGCACTTGCTCTCTCCCTCCCCGGCCATGCCGGCGCCATCGGGCTGCGACCTCGAGGGCCGCGCTCACGTCGTGGCGTTCCATGATGGGGGAGCATGCCGCGGTCCTCATCGGGGACCGACCCACCTCGCGGTGCGCCGGGCCGGCGAAGACCTCCGCTGCCCCCACGATCCACACGACAGGAATCTCGTGGCGCGTTTGCGCCCCGAGATTTCGCACCATTGCGGGGCTGTGATGGCCCATCCGCCGTGCATCCGTGCGTCCCCCCGAGAACATCCCGGAGTGGACGGGTGGACGATAGCGCCGAGGCGCGTGGCTCACAAGTCCCCGAAGCGCTCGTGCGAGGGCGCGAGTCGTGGCAGAGTCCCGGGACGTGGCTCTCGACGACAGCGGCGCGGGCGGAAGAGGGATGCCGGCGCGGCGCCCGGAGCTCGGGTACAGGGCGCGCCGGATTCTGTACGCGCTCGTGTCGGAGTACATCGCGACCGGCGAACCGATCGGGTCGCGCACGATCTCCAAGCGGCACGGTCTGAACCTGTCGCCCGCGACCATCCGGAACGAGCTCGCCGACCTCGAGGAGTCCGGCTGCCTGGCGCAGCCTCACCACAGCGCGGGTCGGATCCCCACCGAGCTCGGCTTCCGCGTGTTCATCGACGCGCTCGTCCAGATGCGCGAGGTCCCCGCCGAAGACCGCGCGGCCATCCTCGCCCGGATGCGCCAGTTGAGGCCGGGCGTGGACGACGTGCTCCGCGAGGCCGGCCGGCTGCTCGCTTCGCTCACCGGCGCGGCCGCGCTCGTGACCCGGCCCAAGACCGAGATGGAGAAGCTCTCGCAGATCCGCTTCATCCCGCTCCAGGAAGGATCGATGCTGGCCGTGATCGTCACGCGCAGCGGGGCGATCCAGAACCGCATCCTCAAGGTGGCCGGCGCCGTGGATGCGACGGAGCTCGAGCGCATCCACAACCTGCTCGGGCCGCTCGCGGTCGACCGCACGCTCGACGAGGCGCGCGAGGCCCTCGCGAGCGCGATGGCCCACGAGCGAGGGGACTACGACCTGATGAGCCGCCGGGCGCGGCAGATGCTCGACGCCGCCGCCGCGAGCCAGGGCCGCGACGGGGACGTCATCATCGAGGGCCAGGTGGCGCTCTTCGACCGTCCGGAATTCGTCGACGCCGAGAAGATCCGCGGATTCGTCCGCGCGTTCGAGGAGAAGGAAAAGCTCCTCGACCTGCTCGACCACGCGATCGCGGCCGGGGGCGTGCAGGTGCTCCTCGGCTCCGAGGCGAACATCGTCGAGGTGCCCGACGTCGGGCTGATTTCCGCGAATTATCGCGCCAACGGCATCCGCGCCGGGAGCCTCGGCATCATCGGACCGACCCGGATGGACTACGCGAAGCTGATGCCTCTCGTCAGCTTCGCCGCGCAGGTCACGACCGATCTGCTCGCCGGCGAGATGCTCGACGACGAGCACGGACCGGGCGACGAGGCGGGCGGTCCGCTTGAGCATCACAAGGCACGTGCGTAGAGTCTTGGCGCCCAGCGTCGCTGGACCTTGATGGGCAGTGCACGAGGAGTCGGTCGGTGAGCGGAGACAACAGCCAAGAATTCCCTGGAATGCCCGGCGAGCCGGAAGGTTCGACCGCCGGCTCCACGACGGCCACGAGCGAGCCGTCCCGTACCGTCGATGGCGAAACGGGCGCCGGCCCCGAGTCGGCGGCGACGGTCGCCGACCCGGCCGACGTGCTCCGCGAAGAGCGCGACAAGCTGCGCGACCAGCTTCTCCGGACGGCCGCCGACTACGACAACTTCCGCAAGCGGACCCGCAAGGACCTCGAGGAGTCCGAGCGCCGCGGCCGCGAGGAGACGGTGCGCGAGCTGCTCCCGGTCTTCGACAACCTCGAGCGCGCGATGAACGCGGCGGCCACCGCCAAGGACGTCGAGTCGATCGTCGAGGGCGTCCGGATGGTCACGAAGCTGTTCGAGGACCACATCGCGCGCCTCGGTGTGACCCGCGTCGCGACGGTCGGTCAGCGCTTCGACCCGTCGATGCACGAGGCCATCCAGCAGAAGGAGACCGACGAGGTCCCCCCGGGCACCGTGCTCACGGAGATCGTGCCGGGATACCGGCTCGGCGAACGCCTCGTGCGACCCGCCATGGTCGTCGTCGCGCGCAAGCCGGCCATCATCGCCTGACGCGGCCCGACGGCTCGACCCGCCCCCCCCGCGCAATGCTGGCCGGGGCGGGCTCGCTTGGGATAGTCTGATGGCCACAGGCATCGACATGACCAAGTCCATCGGCATCGATCTGGGCACGACCAACTCCTGCGTGGCGATCGTGGAGAACGGCGAGCCCGTCGTCATCCCGAACTCGGAAGGCGCGCGGACCACGCCCTCGGTGGTGGCGTACACGAAGGACGGGGAACGCCGGGTCGGAAGCGTCGCGCGGCGCCAGGCCGTGACGAATCCCGAGAACACCGTCGTCGCGGTCAAGCGACTCATGGGACGGCGCTTCGAGAGCGAGGAGACGCAGCGACACGCCCGCTCCGTTCCCTACCGCGTCGTGCAGGCGATGAACGGGGACGCCTGGGTCGGGATCGGAGACCAGGAGTTCTCGCCCCCCGAGGTCTCCGCGATGATCCTCGCGCGCATGAAGGAGGTCGCCGAGGCCTACCTCGGCACCACCGTCGACAGCGCGGTCGTGACCGTCCCCGCGTACTTCGACGACGCCCAGCGCCAGGCGACCCGCGACGCGGGCCGCATCGTCGGGCTCGAGGTGAAGCGAATCATCAACGAGCCCACCGCCGCCGCGCTCGCCTACGGTCTGCAGAAGCAGAAGGACGGTCGCATCGCCGTCTACGATCTCGGTGGCGGCACCTTCGACGTCTCGATCCTCCAGATCGAGGCGGGCGTCTTCAAGGTGCTCTCGACGAACGGGGACACCCACCTCGGCGGCGAAGACTTCGACCGAGCCCTGGTCGACCATCTCGCCGCGGGGTTCGCGGAGGCCCATCCGGGCATCGATCTGCGCGAGGACAAGATCGCCCTTCAACGGCTTCGCGAGCAGGCGGAGAAGGCGAAGCACGAGCTGTCGACCGCGATCGAGACGGACGTGAACCTCCCGTTCATCTCCGCCGAGGGGGACAAGCCGCTGCACCTCGTGACGAAGGTCCGGAGGAGCGAGCTCGAGATCCTGTGCGGTTTCCTCGTCGATCGCACCCTGGGACCCTGCACCCGCGCCCTCGCGGATGCCGGCCTCTCCGCGGGCGACATCGACGACGTGATCCTCGTGGGTGGCATGACCCGGATGCCCCTCGTCCAGCGCAAGGTGAGCGAGCTCTTCGGGCGGACCCCGAACAAGGGTGTCAACCCCGATGAGGTCGTCGCGGTCGGGGCCGCGATCCAGGCGGCCTCCCTCGAGGGGCAGATGGACGAGGTCCTGCTCCTCGACGTGACGCCTCTCTCGCTCGGCGTCGAGGTCGGCGGCGGCGTCGCCCATCGGCTGATCCCCCGCAACTCGACCATCCCCTGCTCGTCGACCGAGATCTTCACGACCAGCCTCGACAACCAGCCCTACGTGCCGGTGCACATCCTCCAGGGCGAGCGCGAGATGGCCGTCGACAACCGCTCGCTGACGCGCTTCGAGCTCGCGCCGATCCCGCCTGCGCCGCGCGGCGTCCCGCAGATCGAGGTGAAGTTCGAGATCGACGCCGATGGCATCGTCCACGTCGCCGCCCGGGATCTCGGGACCGGCCGGGAACAGAAGGTCCGCGTGGTCGCCTCGAGCGGACTGAACGCGGACCAGGTGAACCAGCTCGTCGCGGACGCTGACAAGTTCAAGCAGAGCGACGCCAAGCGCAAGGAGCTGGCGGAGGTGCGCAACACCGCCGCGTCGTTGCTCTACAGCAGCGAGCGTGCGGTCCAGGAGTGTGCCGGGCTGGTCGACGCGGCGCTGATCAGCGCGGTGCAGGCCGACGTCGAGGCCCTGAAGGCGACGCTCGACGGGGGCGACACGATCTCGATCCGCGAGTCGCTGCAGGCGCTCGAGCTCAGCGCCTACAAGGTCGCCGAGAGCCTCTACGGCACGGCCTGAGGGTCGCTCGGGTCGGCGCGTCGAGACGCGCGATCGCCGACCGAGGGCGGAGCGCGGAGCCGGAGGCGCCCGGCACGAGTTCGTTCAGGCGCCCCAGAGGACCGGTTCGCGTCGGAGCGTGACGCCGAACCGCGCGTGCACCGTCTCCACGATCTCGTCCGCGAGCGCGAGCAGGGAGGCGGTCGTGCCGCCCCCGTGATGGACGAGCGCGAGGGCGTGTCGTCGGCTGACCCCGACCGCGCCGCGGGACATGCCCCGCGTCACGCCGGACTTCTCGATCAACCAACCCGCCGCGAGCTTGATGCGGCCGTCGGTCTGCGCCCAGCGCGGCAGCTCGGCCGTGATCCCCAGCGAACGGGCGCGCTGCGCGACCGCCTCGGCCTCCGCGACGCCCACGATCGGATTGGTGAAGAAGGAGCCGGCGGTGCGCCGCTCGGGGTCGTCGGCCTCGAGCAGCATCCCCTTGTTCCGTCGAAGCGCGAGCACCGCGCGCCGAACCCGGGCAAGGTCCCGAGGAGCCCCATCGAGCGCGCGCTCGAGCTCGGCGTATCGAATCTGGGCCTCGCCCCCTGGACGCAGCGCGAAGGTCGCTGCGAGCACGACGAGGTGCCGTCCGTGATGCTTGAACATCGAGTCGCGATACGCGAACTCGCACGTGGTCGCAGCGAGCTGTCGGATCTCGCGTGACACGGGATCGAACACGCGCACCGACACCAAGGTGTCGGAGACCTCCTGCCCGTACGCGCCGACGTTCTGGACCGGGGTCGCCCCGACGCTGCCCGGAATGCCGCTCAGGCACTCGAGCCCGGCGAGCCCCGCGTCCACCGTGCGCGCGACGAGGCCGTCCCAGGATTCCCCTGCGGCGGCCTCGACGTGGACGGCATCCCCCGCCGGACGCTCGTTGATCCCCGTGGTCGCGATGGCGACGACGAGACCGTCGAAGCCGGCATCGGCGACCACGAGGTTCGAGCCGCCGCCGAGCACGGCGACCTCGAGCCCTTGCGCGCTCGCCCATGCGAACGCGGCCGCCACCGTGGCCTCGTCGCGCGCCTCGACGAACGCCCGGGCCGGGCCCCCAAGCCCCAGCGTCGTCCGCGGCCCGAGGGGCACGCCCGCACGCACCGCGAGCGCGCTCACCGCGGCGTGATCCGCTCGAGACCGCCCATGTAGGGACGGAGCGCGGCGGGCACGA
Source organism: uncultured Sandaracinus sp. (assembly GCA_903828805.1). Taxonomy (GTDB): domain Bacteria; phylum Myxococcota_A; class Polyangia; order Polyangiales; family Sandaracinaceae; genus Sandaracinus. Next base: position 7,492 of record CAIKNO010000080.1, read on the forward strand.
CGACGCTGCCGTCGTCCTGCTGATACTGCTCCAGCACGGCCACGAGGGTGCGGCCGAGGGCGAGCCCGGAGCCGTTCAAAGTGTTCACGAGCAAGGGCTTGCCCTTGGGTTCCTCGCGGTGGCGGATGCGCGCGCGGCGCGCTTGGAAGTCGCCGAACCACGAGCAGCTCGAGATCTCGCGGTAGGCGTCCTGGCCGGGCAAGAACACCTCGAGGTCGTAGCACTTGCGCGCGTTCGCCCCGAGGTCGCCGGCGCACAGCGCCACGGTGCGGTAGTGCAGCCCCAGCACCTCGAGCACGCGCTCGGCATGCCCCCGGAGCAGCTCGAGCTGAGCGAGTCCTTCGTCGGGACGACAGAAGCGGACGAGCTCGACCTTGTCGAACTGGTGCTGTCGGATGAGTCCGCGCGTATCGCGCCCGTAGCTGCCCGCCTCCGCGCGGAAGCAGGGGGTATACGCCGCATACGCGCGGGGAAGCTCTCCCGGCTCGAAGATCTCGTCGGAGTGCAGGTTCGTCACCGGCACCTCGGCGGTCGGTGCGAGCCAGAGCTCGTTCGCCTCCGCCTCCTCGGGGCTGACGTCGGCCGACAGGGCGGCGCGCTCGGTGCGGAACATGTCGGACGCGAACTTGGGCAGCTGCCCGGTGCCGCGCATCGCGGAGCGCAGGACCATCGCCGGGGGCCACACCTCGGTGTAGCCGTGATGATCCGCGTGGAGGTCCATCATCAACTGCAGCAGCGCCCGCTCGAGCCTGGCGCCGGCGCCGACGAGCACCGTGAAGCGCGCCCCGCTGATCTTGGCGGCCCGCTCGAAATCGAGGATGCCGAGGGCCACCCCGAGGTCGTGGTGATCCTTCGGCGCGAACCCGAAGGCGGGGCGGTCTCCCCACACCTTGACCACGACGTTGTCGTGCTCGCCGCGGCCATCCGGGGTGGACTCGTGGGGCACGTTCGGGACCTCGAGCAGGAGCTCGGCGACCTCGTCCTCGAGCGTGCGCGAGAGGACCTCGAGCTCCTTGACGCGGTCGCCCGAGGTGCGGAGAGCGTCGCGGCGCGCGGCGAACTCTTCGCTCTTCTTGTCGAGCTTCGCCATCGCGGCGCTGGCCTCGTTGCGCGCGGCACGGAGCTGTTCGAGTTCCGTGATCGCCCGGCTGCGCTGGGGCGCGAGGGCCGCGATGCGGTCCAGGGTGGCCGCGGCGGCCGGGCCCCTGCGCGCGAGCATGGTGCGCGCTTCGTCGAGGTTTTCGGTGACCCATCGGAGATCGAGCATGGCCGCGTGTACCACGGGGCCCGGACCGTCGCATCTTCGCGAAGGGTCCGGCGGCGGACCCCTGCCGCGCCCTGCGGCCGGGCGGCGCGGCGGGGTCGCACGGGTCCCGCTGGACGGCGTCCGGACCTGAGCCATCCTGCGGCCGCGGGGCGGCCCGCGCGGCACGAGAGCCCGCCGCGCGGCGTGTGTCCCCCCAGAGGATCCCTTGGAAGAGCAGATCGGCCTGAAGAGCGAGGAGCTGCGCGCCGCCCTCGAGGACGCCCTCGCGGGGGAACACAGACGGCTCGCGGAGCTGCTCGCCCGGCACGGTGGGATGCCCGGCCCGCGTCCGAACCTGGCGCTCGCCACGGCCTTCGGAGAGGCCGTCCGGGGCCTGGGCAAGGGGGCCCGCAAGGTGCTCGACACCCTGGCGCGGGAGGCGTGCGATGCCGAGAACGCGCGGATCTTCCTGCCGACCGCGGCCGCGCACGGCTACGCCGCGCGGATCGGCACCGATGGCGTGCACGCATGGAACGGGCTCTTCGAGCTGTGCGCGGACGACCGCGTGCCGGTGCGCCTGGGCCTCGCGAGCGCGCTGGTCGCGTGGACGACGCGCCGAGGGTTGACCCCGCTGCTCGTCGAGGCCGAGCACTGGATCACGCACGAGGACCGCGATCACCGCTTCGCCGCCTGCGCGATCGTGCTCGACGTCGCC
>CAIKNO010000081.1 GCA_903828805.1 uncultured Sandaracinus sp.
GCCGCGGTCCGGGACGCCCGGCTGGTCGAGTCGCTGGCCGCCGGTGGGTACGTCGTCGAGGCGTTCATCCCGTGGCGTGCGCTGCCGGGCAGCGACCGATGGCAAGAGGGGCGTGGAACGCTGCGCCTGCGGGACGTGGACCTCGCGGCGCGCCCCGAGGTCGAGTCCGAGCCCTCGCTGACGCCGGTGGACCCTTCGCACCTCGAGCGCTTGCCGGCGCTGCGCCCGAGCGGCGGCCCCTCGGCGGTGTTCGATGAATTCCTGGCGTCCCGGGGGCTCGACGGCGCCCGGCCTTCGTTCGATCTGCGCGGGGACGTCGGCGCCGATGGCCGCGCCGAGCGCGTGTCGATCGTCGACCGGACGGTGGTCGTGACCGGGCCGGGCTGGCAGGAGGGTCGCGGCTACGCCTTCCTCGATCTCCGGGTCGCCTCGGCGGGGGACGTGCTCGGCGCGGAGCTCGTCGAGCTCACGGGGGACCGGGCGATGGAGCTCGTCGTGCGCCTGCGAGAGCGCGAGGCGGGCGGGGTGCACGACGTGTGGCAGGTCGTCGCGTTCTCCGAAGGGCAGGCGCGCGCGGTGTTCGCGCTGGAGATCGGGCGGACGGTGGGCGACGGGAGGATCGACGCGCCCGTCCGCGTGGTCCGAGGGCGTCGCGGCCAGCCGCCCTCTATCGAGCTGCGCCCTGCCCGCGTGGTGGGCGTCGAGGCGGGCACGACGGTGCCGGCACCGCGGGAGGGGGTCGAGCCGCTGCTCGTCCCCTGGGGTCCGACCGCGTCGCGGCGGTACGTGTGGGACGGCGCCGCCTTCACGCGTGGGCAGGACACGCCCAACCGTCGCTTCGTCGACCCGGCCGCGGCGTCGCCCTCGGGGGGGCCGTCGGCACCCGGGCCCGAGGCCGTGCTCTCGGCCTTTCGCCGGTCGCGGGGGCTGTCGGACGGTCTCCGTCCGACGTTCCGCTTCCGGGCCGACGTGGGCGAGGACGCGACGCCCGAGGAGGTCGCGGTGTACGGCCGTGACCTCGCGGTGGTCGGGCCGGGGTTCCGGGGGGGGACGGGGTGGTTCTCGTTCGAGCTGCCCGCCGCCGATCCGTCGGATGTGCTGGACGTCCGCGGGGTGGACGTGACCGGGGACGCCCGCTCCGAGGTCCTCGTGCGGGTGCGACAAGCCCTCGGGGACGTGCAGCGCGAGGTGCTCCTCGTGTTCGAACTTCGCGGGGACGCGTTCCCGCTCTTGCTCGCGCGCGAGGTCGCGCGGGTGCAGGGGAGCCTTCGCATCGAGAACGAGGTCGTGCCGTCCCGCGGCGCGCTCGAGATCCGTCCCGGCCGCGCGACGGGGTGGACGGCGGACTCGTGGCCCTTCGGCGCCACCGCCCCGCAGGACGGCGTCGAGCCGCTGACGCTGCCGTGGCGCGACGGGCGGGTGCGCTATCGGCTCGACGGGGAGCGTCTGATCGGGCGCTGACCCCCACGCGATGACCGGGGGCCTCGACGCGCGGCCCTCGCGACCTGGGGGACCCACGCGAGGGAAGTGGAGTAGGGTGCGCCCCGATGCCCTCTCGCCCCGCGCCTGCCAACCCTGCCGCCTCCACGATCTCGCGGCGATCTCTCTCGGAACTGACGATCGAGGACCAGCGGGCGTTCTCTCGGCTGCCGCTCTACCGCGCGCTGAAGTCGGTGCTGATCCGCGACGGGTACACGTTCCGGGTGCTCTCGCCGCCGAGCTGGGATCGGGCGCTGGTGCTGAACCTGACGTACTGGAGCGCTGCGGAGGGCGGGGACGTGCTCGCGGGTCGCCGGATCGCGGCCGACGTGGTCACGCACGTGGCGTGGCATCACCTCGCGCACAAGGCGCTCGGCGTCGCGAAGGGCGGGCCCTCGGTTCGCTCGTTGTTCCTCGGGGAGTCCATCGCCAGCGCGTTCGACGTGTACCTGATGGGCCATCTCCTGCGGGTGTCGCCGGAGGCTTCGTTCCTCGCCACGCAGGTGCCGGCCTTCGCCGAGGTCGCGCGGAACGCGGGCATGCGGGCGCCGGCGTTCGAGCGCCTCCTCGGTGAGCTCGCCGCCGATCCCGAGGGCGCGTTCAGCGACCTGCGCACGTTGCTGATGGACGCGTCCCTCAGCCTCTTCGAGAGCGCGGACGTCGAGTCCGCCGCGGCGGTGTTCGCCGGCCTCGAGCACCGTCGTTTTGCGCCGCTCCTGCATCACTACGAGCTCTCGACGTGGGTGCTGCACGCGCGGGCGCACGGTCGAGACGTGGCGGATCGACGGGCGACCCGGATCGACGAGGCGCTGCGGACCACACCGGCGATCGATTGGCTCGTGGAGCACTGGCTCGCGCCCGGCGACGACTGAGTTCGCCGTTGGGCGCCGCCTCCGCAGCGCGACGACGGTCGGAGCGCGGGGGCGGCGGCCGGTGTCTCGTCCGCTTGGACGCCCTTACGCGGCGCAGGCCTCGAGCCGTCGTGCGCGACGACGTTCAGGGGGCCGCGGCGCACGTGACGGCGACGGCGCGCACGCTGCTCTCGGACTGCATCCGGCTCGCGTTCGAGGCGAAGATCACGAGCAGATGTCCGTCCACGCACGTGGCGTCCGCGTGCTCGTACGCGGCGCCGAACTCGTAGATCTGCTGCTCGGGCCCGCGGGGCTCGAGGCCCGCGGCGTGGCGGCGAACGCTGACGAGCCGCTCGATGCGGTTGTGGGTCCGCGGCGCGACGACGAAGACGTCGGTGCCGCACGAGACGACCCGCGCCTCGCCCTCGGCGTTGGCGTGCGCGGCGGCCTCGACCGGGCCGAGCGACGCGGCGCCCGGGGCGATCGATGCGATCTGCACGCGGGGCCGGCTGCCGCGGGGGCGGCGATCCCGGAATGCGACGAGCCATTCCCCCTCGGCCGCGCCCGGACCGAGCCACGGGGTGGCCTCCTCGTGGGCCAGCTCCGCGACGCTGCGGACGGCGCGAGCTCCGACCCGCAGCTCGAGGCGGCCCTGCGTGTCGCCCGCGCCATCGAGCCAGGTCTCGGCCCAGGCGATGAGCATGTCGGTGCCGCGCAGTCGGAGGCTCGGCGCCGATGCGCGCGCGCGCGGACTCGAGACCCGCTCCGGCGCGGTCGTGCCGTCGAGGCGTCCGACCCAGGCTTCGCGCACGGCGCCCTCGGCGCGCTGCCATCCCACGTGGACGGCGCCCTCCGGACCGAGGGCGAGCGAGACGCCCGATCCGTCGGGCCCCGGCGCGCCGATCGCCCCGAGCGACCGGACGACGCCGTCCTGCAGCGCGACCACCTGGACGCCGCCCTCGTCGTCGTGCGCGGCCTCGCCGAGGCGTCCGCACGCCACGACGAGCGCGCCGTCTCGCACGAGGGCCGCGATGCCGCCCTCGCAGGGGCTCCCGAGGCGCACCGCGTCCCCGGCCGGTGCACCCTCCACGTCGAGCGCCCGGGCGAAGCTGCCCGCGCGTTCCGACCACAGCGCCCAGGCGCCGTGCTCGGACGCGACGAGCGCGACGTCGTGGATGCGCGGTCCGGCTGGGATGGCGATCCGGTGCTCCTCGCCGAACGCGCAGGCGCCGCCGAGGATCCGCACCGGGTCGTCGCCGCAGCCGAGCATCGCGGCCCCGAGCAACAGGGTCAGACTCCGGTGGATCACGGCGCGGCCAGCACGCCCCGCGCTCTCAAGAGCGCCGTGATGTCCGGTTGGCGGCGGGCGAGCTCCTCGGGATCTTTCACCGGAAGGAATCGCCCATCGGGGCCGGTGCGCTCGACCTCGAGGAACTGCGTGGGGAGAAACGCGGTGAGCTCGCCCACGAGCCGCTCGAACTGGATGGCCTCGCGTCCATCGACCTGCTTTCGCACGACGAACCACGTCAACGGGAACGCCGTGTCGAGGGCCTGGGCATCGAGCACGAACGTGTTCGTGTTGAAGACGGGGATGGCGTCTTGATCGAACCCTTCGGGGAACCGGAAGGCCTCGACGATCTGAGGTACGCCGTCGACGCGCGCCGGGGTCCCGCCACGGTCGCCGGGCTCCTTGCGGACGACCTCGGCGGTCAAGGAACGGCCCGACTCGATGTGGGCTCCGATGATGGCCGGGTCGAGGGTCGCGCCGAGATTGTCGACGTTCGACATGAACAGGTAGCGGCCGCCGCCCTCGCGAAAACTCTTCAGCAGGCCGGAGCGGCGCAGCGTGTCGGGCAGGTCTCCGTGCCCCGGCGCATACGGGGACAGCGCGCCGTGCTCGTCGCGAAAGAGGGACCCGTCCCGCGCGAGGCGGAGCGAGACGCTCTGCGAGACGCTGCGGACGGGCGTGCGCTCGGTGTCGAAGGGACGGGCCAGTCGCTCGACGATCGGGTGCGTCACGAAGCTCGTCATCAGCACGATGGGGACGCGGACCTCGAGCGTGCGCGCGAGCTGCGCGAGGGAGCTGAGCTTCAGGTCCAGGAACGAGCGTCCCTCGACGGCCGTCACGCCGGCCTTCACGATCCCCGCGAAGCGCGTGGCCATTCCGCCTGCGAGGACCACGGCGCCGACGGTGCCTTCCTTGAGCGCCGCCCGCCCGCGGGCCTCGAGGCTCCTTCGCTCGGGGCTCCCGAGCGGTGGCAGGGGTCGGATGTCGTCGGGCTGCGGGGGCGAGACGTGCCCCTTGATGCGGTTGTCGGACTCGGCCGCGCCTGCTCGGAGGCGGGCGCGAAGGGCCGAGAACGCCGCGGCATCGTGGCCGAACCGCGCGAACAGCGAGGCCGTTCCGTCGTCGACTGCCGGGTCGTGGGCCAGGGCGGGCATCGGGGTGAACCTCCTGGCCCCATCATGCGCACGGGCGCGGCGTTTCACGCAACGTGTGCGTGTCTTCCATGACGCTTTCGGACGAAGGGAGACCCCCAGGCGCGGGGCGCGATGCCGCGGCGTCCCTCGTCGGGAGGTCTCCCACGGGCGCCGTCCGGCGCGGTGCGGGCGCGGTGAAATCGGTGCACGCTGCGGTGGTTGGGTGGCCTGCCTCGGGCCGCGCCGCCCGGGGCCCCCGCCCTCACGACCCTCACGCCCTTGACCTCGAACCCCGACAGCGCCGACCCGAAGCGCGAGCCCTCGAAGGGGCGCGGTCGACGGCTCGTTCCGTCGGCCGCGGTGTTGCTCGTGGCGCTGCTGGCCTCGCTCGCGGTCCATCTGCCGATCTACGCCGGCCTCGGCGAGCTCGCGCGCTACTTCGCGGGGCAGGCGCCTCCGGTGCCCGCCGGGCCCATCGAGGTCTCGTTCGTCGGGGGGGAACCTTTGGCCTCGACGCCGACGCCCGCGCCGGAAGACGAGCCGCCCCGGCCGGTCGCAGACGAGCCCGCCGCGCCGGCCCCACTCCCCGCGACGCCACCGCCGCCGTCCCCCACGCCGCAGCCCGAGGAGCCCACCCCGGAGCCGCCGGCGCCCGCGGTCCCGGAGCCCACCCGCCCTGCGCCGCCGCCCGAGCTCGACCAGCGCCGCGCCGTCGTGCAGCGCAGCGCCGATCCCACCGTGCAGTCGCCCGAGGACGCGCGCTTCGTCGCCGACGAGGCCAACGACGTCGAGGAGGAGACGGTCGCGACCGTCACCAACACGCTCGAGGACCAGCCGGACCCCACCGCCGCGCAGCCCGAGCCGACGCCCTCGGAGTCGGAGGAGGAGGGGAACGACACCGAGGACCTCGCCGCCGACCTTCGTGACCAGGAGGGCCGGGACGAGCGCCGCGTCACGGTGCCGGAATCCGAACGGCCTCCCGATCCCTCTCCGGAGAGGCGGCCTCCCTCGACCTCGTCGCGTCCGACCGTCGCGGGGGCCGAGAGCCTCGAGGAGGGGCGAGCGCCCACGGCCCAACAAGGACCTCGACGTCGGAGCGTCGAAGGGGGCGCCCAGGCGCGGGGCGGCGGCGAGGCCTACGACGAGGTGGTCGTCTCCGATGGGTTCGGCTCCTACACCGTGCGGGTGCCGCGCGAAGTCCCGTCCGGCACGGGCCCCGGCGAGGCCGGGGGCGAGCGCATCGCCGGGGTCGGGCGAGACGCCGCGGGCGACGCCAGCACGCAGCGGACCCGGCGAGGCGGGGCACGCGAGGGCAGCGGGTCCCGCGCGCGTGGTGCCGTGCAGCTCGGGCTCTCGTGGACGCAATTCGAGTCCGTCTACGGGGAGGAAGAGCTGGCGCAGGAGCGTCAGGCCCGGCTCGAGGAGCGCAGGTCGCGTGCGCGCGGCGCGGGGCATCGCGCGCGCTTCGAGCAGTTCCGCGCGGCGCTCGAGAACTACGTCTCCGAAGTGCGCCCCGGCAACCAGACCGCCCTCGACGCGGCGGCCTCGCCCTTCGCGACCTTCCTCTCCGACATGCACCGCCGGATCCACGGGCAGTTCGCGGATCGTTACCTCGCGTCGTTGCCGATGGATGCGCCCGAGGGGCAGAACGACCCGACGCTCGCGACGACCCTGGAGATCGCGGTCAACCCGGACGGGACGGTGCACCGCGTCGGCATCGTCGCGACGAGCGGGAACATCCTCTTCGACTTCGGCGCGTACAACGCCGTGATGCGCGCGCAGCCCTTTCCCAGCCCGCCGTCGATCATCCTCAGCGGCGACGGCCATGCCTGGCTGCACTGGCGCTTCGATCGCGGCCCCCGCCAGTGCGGCACGTGGAACGCGGAGCCGTTCATGCTGGAGAACGAGCCGATGATCGACCGCGGCGAGCCGCCCGCGAGGGACGGATGATCGACGAGGAGCTTCGACGCGCGATGTCGGAGCGCGCGGAGGCGCTCGGGTTCGCGCGCATGGGCGTGGCAGCCGTCGAAGCGCTCGAGCCCGAGGGCGCGCGGCTTCGCGCGTGGTTGAGCGCGGGGCGGCACGGGTCGATGGCCTGGATGGCCGAGGGCGAGGCGCTCCGGGTCGATCCCCGCGCGGGGTACTTGCCGAGCGCGAAGAGCGTGGTGGTGCTGGTGACGCCCTACGCGCGGGCGGAAGGGGACGTGGGGCCTTCGCCCGGCGTGGTCGCGCGCTATGCGCGGGGCCGCGACTACCACAACGTCGTCGGCCGCAAGGCGCGCAAGCTCGCGGACTGGCTCCGGACCCAGGGGCACGTCGCGCGGGCGGGAACGGACTCGATGCCGGTCTACGAGCGCGCCTGGGCGCAGCGCGCGGGCGTCGGGTTCATCGGCAAGAACTGCTGCTTGATCGTCCCGGGCCTCGGCTCGCACGTCTTCCTGTCGACGGTCGTCACGAGCGCCGTGCTGCCCGCCGATGCACCGATGCCCGAGCGCTGCGGTGCGTGCACGCGTTGCCTCGACGGTTGCCCGACGGCCGCGTTCGCCGCTCCCCGGGAGCTCGATGCGCGGCGCTGCGTCTCGTACCTGACGATCGAGCACGAGGGGCCCATCGAGCCTGGGCTGCGCGCCGGCATCGGGACGCGCATCTTCGGATGCGACGTCTGCCAGGACGTCTGCCCGTTCAACCGGACGGCGCCTCCCGATCCCGCGCGGACCGAGGCCTTCGCCCCGGACCTTCGCTGGGCGACCCACGACGCGGCCGCTTTGCTGACGCTCGACGAGGCCGCGTTCGAGGCGTGGGCGCAGGGCTCTCCGCTGCGCCGCGCGGGCCGTGCGGGGATGGCGCGGAACGCGGCGCTCGTGCTCGGGCACGCCGGGGAGAAGCGGCACCTGCCCGTGCTGCAGGCGGCCGCGCACTTCGATGCGGACGCCGGCGTGCGCGACGCCGCCGCATGGGCGGTGTCGCAACTCTCGCGGCGCTGAAGGACGCCGCCCTTCTTGGCGAGGGCGGTGCTGCTGGGCGATGCTGACGGCCGGATGATCGAACTTCACTACTGGCCGACCCCGAATGGCTGGAAGGTCTCCGTGGCGCTCGAAGAGCTCGGGCTGCCTTACAGCGTTCACCCCGTGAACATCGGCCGGGGCGCACAGTTCTCGCCGGGGTTCCTTGCGATGAGCCCCAACAACCGGATCCCGGCCATCCGCGACCTGGCCCCGCCGGATGGGGGCCCGCCGATCTCGGTCTTCGAGTCCGGCGCGATCCTCGAGTACCTCGCGGAGCGCACGGGGCGGCTCTGTCCTTCGGACGTCCGGGGCCGCGCCGAGGTCCGTCAGTGGCTGCATTGGCAGATGTCCGGACTCGGTCCGATGAGCGGGCAGGCGGTGCATTTCCGGCGTTACGCGCCCGAGCCCGTCGCCTACGCGATCGATCGCTACACGCGCGAGGTCAACCGCCTCTACGGCGTGCTCGACCGTCGACTCGCGGAGCGGCCCTTCGTGGCGGGGGAGGAGTACACGATCGCCGACATCGCGATCGCTCCGTGGATCGTGGGGCATGCCCGCGCCGGTCAGACGCTCTCGGACTTCCCCCACCTCGAGCGCTGGTACCGCTCGATCGAGGCGCGCCCTGCGTTCGCGCGCGGGATCGAGGTCGGCAAGGATCTGAGGATCGGCCCCGCGATGGACGACGAGGCCCGGCGCATGCTCTTCGGCCAGACGGCCGCGGGGGTCCAGGCCGCCGCGAACGCTGGCGCCGCCGACGCGGCCAGCACGATCAAGGACGGCTGAGCGTCTGCGCCACGATGCGCTCGAGCGTGCCGCGTTGCCGAGCGAACGATGCGGCGAGCGCGAGCTGGGAGCGCGCACGCGCCAGATTGTGCGCGGCGCGCGAGGGATACCGGGCGGAATCCCAGCCGAAATAGCGGTCCTCGACGGCATCGGTCGCGAAGCGCGCCGCCAGCTCGAGCGCGATGGTCTCGGCCCCCGGCACCACCGTGGCGGCCTCGTCGGCGTCGAGCCGGTGCCCCGTGGAATCGGCGGCTCCGTAGCCCATCATGGCGCCCTCGAACAAGCGCGCGTCGGCGTGCGCATCCTCGGCGCTCTCGCCGCGCGGGTTGCACCAACTGCGCAGCGCGTCGCCGAGCTCGTGCGCGATCACGCCGTGCGCGAGCGTGTCGAGGTCGACCAGCGCGACCCCCTCTCGCCCCGCGTCATCGAAGAGAAGGTTCGAGATCTTCAGGTCGCCGTGA
>CAIKNO010000082.1 GCA_903828805.1 uncultured Sandaracinus sp.
ATCCCCCAGCTGTGGCCGATGGCGACGTCCGCCGAGAGCGCCGGGATGGCGTGGCGGCAGCGCTGGCGGGTGGGCTCGCTCATCCTCACCCTCGCGGGCAACGACCTCGCCGTCGCGACCGAGTGGTTCAACCGCCTCCCGTCGTCCCGCGACGTGGCGTTCGCACGTGAGGAGCTTCACGGGTACGCCGACCGCCTGGCCGCGATGCGTCCCGAGCCGTCGGCCCTGATCGCCGCACAACTCGCGTCGACCGACTGGTGGGATCGGGCGATCGCTTTGTACTATTACGAGCGAAACGGCACGGAGGCGGACCTCGCGCGCATCCAGGCCGTGGCCGCGGACGCCGCCCCGACGCACGGGGAGCACTGGCTCGAACACGACACGGTCGGCAAGATCGCGCAGGATGTGGTCGTGGCCATCCGCGAGCGCCTCAGCCGGGGCGCGGCTCCGGCCGCCGCTGGCGCGGGGGCGGGCGGCTGACCGGCTGCCGGGGCGCTCCCAGGGAATCACAACGACGATGAACGATCAGAACAAGAAGTCGCTCCGGCAGTTCCAGTGCCGGGACTACCTTTGGGAGATCTTCGAGCAGATGAGCGGCGAGCTCGAGTGCTCGGTGGACTACCTCATCAACGAGTCGATGCGGCAGTACGCGCGCTCGCGGAACTACGGGAATCCCCGCAGCGATTCGGCGGTGGTGGCAGCGCCTCCCGAGGCCGCCCCCGCGCCGCGTCCCTCGTACGGTGCCGGACCGACGTCCGCCCCGCCGCCCCTGCCGGGTCGGGGACCGGCGTTCACGTCGGGGGCCCCGCCCGTGCAGAGCGGATATCCCGCGCCTCCTGGGCGTCCGCCCGCGGGCGCGTATCCCGCTCCGCCTTCCGGCCCCGCCCCCGGGTACGGACCGCCGCCCCCGGCAGGGGGGGATACGGTCCGCCTCCGTCTGCCGGCTATGGGGCTCCGCCTTCGTCTGCTGGCTACGGGGCTCCGCCTTCGTCTGCTGGCTACGGCGCTCCGCCTTCGTCCGCCGGCTACGGCGCTCCGCCTTCGGCTCGCCCCTCGTCCATCCCGCCGGCCCCGCAGACCACCCGTCCGCCGGGGATGCCGCTGCAGCCGAGCTCGCCGGGCGGATATCCCGCACCGCCTCCGCTGCCCGGGTTCTCTTCGGCACCTCCGCCGCTGAGGGCGCCGTCGAGCGGCGACGCCATGCCGACGCTGTTCGTCATCTTCAACGGGCAGCGCTTCCCGGTGACGAAGGAAGAATTCATCATCGGCCGCGGGGCCAAGGTGGCCGACCTCGCGATCAAGGACGGCAACATCTCCCGCCGCCATGCCGCGATCATCTTCCAGAATGGCAACTTCTACATGAAGGATCTCGGCTCGACGAACGGCATCGAGTACCAGGGCCGTCGGGTGGATGGCCGCCGGATCGAAGAGGGCGACGTCTATCAGCTCTGTGACTACGAGCTTCGCTGCACGTACCGCTGATCGCACGAGGTGGGGGCCGCGTCGGCCCCCCCGGAACGAGCTCATCGCGCCCCCCGCGTCCACTCGGATCCGGGGGGCGTTCGACGTTCAGAGCGAGATCCGCAGCTCGCGGCTCTCGACCTCGTCCCAGTGGCGACAGAAGCGGGCGAAGTCTTCATATTCGTTCGGCTCGATGCGGGCGCGGCCCATGCGCAGGGTGCGCTCGATCGTGATGAGGCCCGCGTCCGAGCGCGCGCTCCACGACGCCCGGAACCCGTGCGGTCCCAGCTCTTCGTGCGCCTCCGGCAAGGACGGCGCGGCGGCACCCTGCGGCAGATGCAACCGCACGAGGATGTCGCGCGCTCCGCCGGGCACGATCTGGGTCGTGCTCCGACGCGCGAGGGGCGCGAAGTTGTTGGCCAGGTGGATCGGATACAGGGGACCCACCAGCTGGGCGCTCTCCTCGAGCCGGCCGAGCCTGCGAACGTCGAATTCGTAGTGCAAGGTCAGCGGCTGCTCCGGATCGTTCCGTCCACCGATCTCGAGCGAAGACATCCGGGCGCCGGGCACGATCTGCGCGATGTACTGCCGGGAGAACACGTCCTCGAGCTGCGCGGGCGGCACGCTCTCGAGCTGGGCGCGCCACGCGACGGCGTTCGCCCCCTCGAAGCGCTCGACGACCTCGACGTGGGCCCCGCCCTCGCCGTCCAGGTGCACGTCGGCCTCGGCGTGGACGCTGTCGCCCTCGCTCGGCGCATCGCCGACGTGCGTGCGCTCGGCCGTCGCATCGAGGATCAAGGCCTCCTGGCCGCGAATGGCCGGCTCGAGCGGCAGGAAGCCGAACGGCGCGCCCCGGGTGCCCGGCCAGAGCCAGAGCGGTCCCGCCGACCCATGCATGCGCACGCAGAGGAACGCGAACGTCTCCTCGTCGGCGAGGGCACCCACCACGCGGTCGCTGCCGAAGCTCCGGGCCAGCGCGATCTCCGCGTCGATGCCCGCGAGATGCAGCAAGTACGCGAGCACGCGTGCCCGGTTGCCGGTGCGCGAATGCACCATCGTCGCGGCCTGTCCGAAGGGCTCGTCGGCATCCTCGATGTTCTCGAGGACCCAGTGGTAGATGCGACGGGCCCGCTGCTCGACGGTGGCTCCGGACTCCCCGGCGAGTCGCCGCGCGAGGACCTCGTGTTCGGGGTCGCGCAGTTCGCGGTCGGCGAGCACGTCCCGGAGGCTCTCGACATAGCCCTCCCAGCTCGCATTCCAGCCCCAGAGGACCGAGGGCAGGAACTCCCTGGCGGAGACCGAGCCCGGCTCGATGGTCCGGGGGCGGCTCTCCTGGACCCTCCAACGAAGCACGCGCAGCGCTCCGTCGACCCGCTCCTCGGTGGCCGGCGCGGCACCGCGGGGATCGATGATCGGATGCACGGACGAGGGCACGATCAGGGTCAGTTCGCTCCGATCGAAGGGGACCTCGAAGGACTGGAAGTAGAAGCGATCCCCGAGCGCGCCTCGAGGGAACCCGGCGGCCGGAGGCTCCGCGCGCAGATACTCGAACTCGACGTAGTCGCCGACCGCGAGGTTCGGCATCGAGATGGTGTCCTTGCCCTGGATCTCGTCAGGCTCGAGCCGCCGCCCATCGGCCTTCACGGTCCGGAGCGTCAGCAGCTGTGCACCGTCGGGCGGGCTGTACTCGCCTTCCTGATCGACGGCCTCCTCGCTCTGGACCCGGATGATGTTGTGCGTGAGCTCGAGCGAGCTCCCGTCGTCGAACACACGCACGACGGTCGAGTCGAGGACGAGGGCCTTGGGTCCGTCGTACACGCGACCGCTCGCCTCGAAGGCCCGGATCACGTCGGCGCCGTCCTGTCGGTACGCCCCGAGCGGATCGTCGCCCCCGAGGGCGCGCTGCACGCGACGGAGCTCGGCCATCGAGGCCGGCTCCCGCGTCAGCGCCTCGTCGAGCACAGCCTGAAAGCCCTGGGCGTCTCCGGCGGCGAGGGCGCGGTCCGCCTGCATCTCGACCACGGTCTCCGACCTCGGCATGTGCGACGCGAGCTCGGTCAAGAGGGTGCCGACCTGCGCGTCGTCCCCGCGGCCCCGCGCCAGCGTCAGCTCCGCGTCCAGCCGGGTGGCGCGGGCGGACGCCGGCTCGAGCGCGGCGATGCGCCGGGTCTCCACGAGCGCGGCGTCCCACGCGCGTCCACGGACCAGGTGCTGCAGCCGGGCATCGCTGCGGGCGTCGCAGGCCACGAGCTCCTCCGCGAGGCGTCCGACCTCGCCTTCACGGGCCCTCCGGAGGGCCGAGTTCATCGCAGCCCGGCGTGGACGGCAGGCGTCGGGGACGGCGGCGCGGGCCGACTCGACCGCGGCGTCGGCCTGGGCGCTCCAGCCCTTGGCCTCGAGGGCATCCACGAGCCGCAGCGGGAAGAGCACGATCTCCGGCCAGTGTGCGCTCGCGTCTCGCAGCAACGTGATCGCGGTCAGCTCGTCGGACTCGAGCGCCGCGAGCTGGAGCCGCGGATACCAGGCCTCGGGGTCACGCTCGGCGGCGCGCGTCAGCACGCGCCGCGCCTCGTCCGCCGCGGTCTGCTCGCCGAGCAGACCGTCGGAGAGCGTGACGAGTCCGGCCAGCGAGAGCATCGGGCCGGTGGCTTGCGGGTCGGCTCGAACGGCCGAGAGGAGCGTCCGGGCCGCCACGAAATCGGCCCTCGCCGCCGCGCGTGCGGCCGACAGTGCCAGGCCGAGCGGCGAGCTGCCGTCATCGACCGCGCGCTCCTCGAACGCACCTCCGGCCGCGGGTCCTTCGGAGGCCGGCCGCCCGTCGGGCCGCAGAAGCGACAGAATGAGCACCGGGTTGGGATGACGGGACGCCGTCTTCACCATCAGGCGATGGGCCCCGCCGCTCAGGTGGACGGGGTGGAACGTGACGCGGCCGACCACCTCGCGGCGGCGATCGACGCGCGCGATGGACGCATCGTCGACGAAGAGCTCGACGGTGTTCGGGCTCTCGAGGCGCACGACGTAGTCGCCTTCGGCGGGGACCGAGAACGTCGCCTCGCCGTACGTGATGCCCGCGCCTCCCACCGGGCCGTTCCCCTGATGCAAGGTGCAGCCGCGGGGCTGCAGCGTGCGGGTCGCGCGCTCGCCACGCCCGGGACCGAGGTCGTAGCGTGCTGCGAGCGGACCGGGCGCCTCGGGCGCGAGCGCTTCGTCGAAGCCCAGGAGCTGCCTCGGTCCGAACGGGCCGGCGACGTTCAGCTCGGCGGCGCACCCCTGGGCGGCCGAGAGACGCTGCACCTCCGCGAGGTCCCCGCGTCGGTAGGCGAGCTCGGTCAGGGTCGCGCCAAGCACGTGGCGCGCCTGGGGGCCCAGGTGGCCCGGGTCGGCGTGAAACGGCGCCAGGCGGCTCAGGACCTGCGCCTGGAAGCCCGGCACGCCGTCGTCGAACTCGAGCAGGTACGCGAGAGACACCTCGGCGAGCGCCGGGGCCCATGCGTCGTCGGCCGCATGGGCGAGCTCGATCGTGCGCAGGTAACCCTCGACCGCGGCGTCGGCGTCTCCGTGCACGTGCCGCTCGAACGCCTGGAGGAACGAGACCCGGGCGTCGTTCGGTGAGAGCGCCCGGGCCCTCGCGACAGCCGATGCTGCGGCGTTCGGATCGCCGCCGGACATCAGCAACTCGGCTTCGGCCCATCGGGTCTGTGCCGTGGCGTCGGCAGGCGCTGCCGCCGCACGCTGCCGGACGGCGTCGATGGAGTCGCCCGACGTCGGCCGCACGGACGCCGCGCCACACCCGAGGAGGCCCGCGGCGAGCGACCACGTCATCAAGGAACGGGAGATCAAGCGGGCGACGATCATCGGCGGACTCCGAGGGCGATGCGCTGGCGAAGGAGGTCGTCGGCTCGTTCCACCCAGTGGCGGAAGGCGACGTACTCTTCCTGGGCGATGCGGTCGCGGGTGACCGCGAACGTGGTGCGGACGACGACTTCGCGGCCCCCGACGTCTTCGTAGCGGACCTCGAGGTGACCGAACGGCGAGCGGGCCTCACCGCCCGCCGGGAGCTGCAAGATCCGCATGCCCGTCGGCAATCGGACCCGTCGCTCTTCCGTGTAGCTGCTCGTGCCCGACAGATCGAGCGGGTGCCTTCGGGTCTCGGTGCCAGCCAACGAGCGGGTCAGCTCGTCGAGGACCGTCCCCCGCAGCCTCAGGCCGTCGGCATCGACCTGCGCGAACTGAGGGACGTCGGCCTCGTAATGGATGCGGACCGGCTCGCCGTACGTCGTGAGACCCTCGATGCGCTGGCTCCGGAGTTCGACGCCGGGAAAGAGCCCTCGCAGCGCGCGCTCGAAGCGCTCGCGGCGCGTTCCTTCGGCCTGGTACGTGACGCGGTAGCCCGGGGCGTCGGCGCCGACGACCTGCTCATCGACCGCGAGACGGGCCCGACCATCGGCCGAGAGGTCGACCGTCATGGTGCGCGCGCGGAGGTTCTGCTCGGCGGGCAGCACCGGCGTCCTTCGCAACTGCGCGCCGTCGGGCCCGACCACGAGCACCGTGACGCCTTGATCCATCGGCGGGAACTCGTCGGCGCCCGAGTATTCGGCCGTGCCGTCGAGGAACAGATCGAGCTCGGGCACGTACGCGATGGCGTGGTCGAAGACCGCCAGCGAGGCCGGAAGATCGTGGATGGCGCCGTTGCGGCGCGTGCGCACCAGCGTGAGCCGGGCGTCGATGCCTGCCTCGCGCAGCATCGTGTAGATGAGCGACGCCTTGTCCTTGCAGTCGCCGAAGCCGCGCTGAACGATCTGCGGCACGCGGTACGGCAAGAACCCGTGGATGCCGAACTCCAGGCCCACGTAGCGGGTGTGACGGATCACCCAGTCGTAGATCCGATGCACCTTCGTGCGGGTGTCGGGCGCGTCGGCCACGAGCTCCGCCACGACCGCCCTCAAGCTCTCGTCGGCGTAGAGCTGATCGCGGACCAGGCCCCAGTACCAGCGGCCGACGTCTTCCCACGTTCGATAGGTCGAGACGTGGAGGTACGGCGAGACCTCCGTCATCCCCGGCATGTCTTCCTCGCGCTCGATCGCCGGCACCTCGGTCGCGACGAAGCGATCGATGCGCTGCGCGCCGTCCACCCTCTGCGTGTGCTCGAGCGACGGCAAGCGCGGCTCGTTGAAGTAGAACGATCGCGCGCTGGGCGAGATCAGCACGTACTCCATGTGGGCCACCGGCACCTGCCCGGCGAGGTAGTGCAGGTCGCCGTAGTAGTCGTGGAACTGATTGCGTTCGGCGATGTCGTCGATCCTCCAGCGGAGCTCGACCACGTCCCCCGGCTCCAGATCGGGAAAGACCACGACGAGCGCCCGCGTGTCGTACCAGATGCGGTACCACGGCTCTCCGAGCTGCTGCTCGAAGCTCTGCATCGAGTCGAGCCGGCGTCCGTCGCGGTACACGCGGGCCGCCCGGAGGGTGACCCGCTGCACGTCCGGATCGAACTGGATCGGGTAGGTACGCCAGTTCCTCGCGCCCTCGGCGTCGGCGACCTGGGCGGCCACCTGATGGAAGCTCGAGCCGAGCCCGCTCTCGAACACCGTGTTCACGGTGAGGTTCTGCAGGATGCGCGAGGGCCAACCCCCGGCGTCGCCCACCCGGGCGAGCAGGTCCGCCTCGCTCGCCGCGTAGGCCTCGTCGGTCCGCTGCTCGGGCTGGATCGTCTCGAGCAGCTCGCGGGTGTCGGCATCCTGCGGACGCAGGGCCACAGCCTGACGGAGCAGCTCCTGGGCCCCGTCGCGCTGTCCTGCCCGGAGCAGGGCGCGGCCGTACGCCACGCGCGCGTCGGCCTCGTCGGGCGCGAGGTCGATGGCCGCCCGGTACGCACCCATCATCTCGGCCTCGTCCGCGAGGGCGTCGTACACCTCGGCGACGGTCAGCAAGGCCGAGACCGAGTCGGCTCCGAGCCGTCGGTAGATCTCGAGATGCTCGAGGACTTCGGCCTCGGCGCCCCGCGAGAGTGCGTCGGCGATCAGCAACCTTCGGATGCCGAGGTCGTCGTGGCGCGCGGCCGCGAAGGCGAGCCGTCGCTGGGCTTCCACCTCGCGCCGACCGGTCGCACCGGCCGTCGAGGCCTGCAGGGCCATCCATCGGGGGGCCCCGGGCGCGAGCGCGGCCGCCTGCTCCACCGCGGCGCGCGCGGTCTCCGGCAAGCCGAGTGACATCAGCAGCTCGGCCCGGAGCGCGGTCGCGTCGAGGCCCTCGGCGGACGTCGGTGCGATCCGATCGAGCAGCCGCAGCGCGTCCTCGGGCGCCGGTCCCGTGCTCGCCAGACGTGCGCGCGCGAGCAGCAGCGTGGGGTTGTCGGGTGCCGTGCGGGCGGCCGCGTCGAGGAAGCGCTGGGCCGCGCCGCGTTCGGTGACGAGCTGCGCCGCGAACGCCGCGCGACCGGGGCTCGGGACGGTGTCGAACGCCCGCGCGGCGAGCTGCCGCGCCCGCATCTCGGCGGGGTCGTCGGCGCCGGTGTAGACGAGGAACCTCGCGAGGTCCGACACCGCATCCGCGCTGGCCGTCGTGCCCGCCGCGGCCCGCTCGAGCGCCGCGAGGGGCGCCTCCGGCGCGGCCGGAAGTCGGGCCACGCCATGGGCCGCCTGGACGGCCCCGGCCTCGCCCCGTGACGCGAACGAGAGCCCGCGCGCGGGCGCGCCCGAGGCGTCTCCGAGGCGGGCGAAGAAGCCCCACGTCGTGCCTGCGACGCAGACCTTCAGCAGGAGGCGGTTCGGCCCCGCGTGCGCACCCACCATCGCCACGCTGCGGTCGGGGTCGGGCTGTCGGTACGCGGCGTCGCGCAGCACCTCTTCGCCGTTCCACCAGGCCCGGACGGCCCCTCCCGCGCCGACCCAGAGCGAGAGCGGCTGAGCGCGCTCGCTCGTCACGAAGGTCTCGGCGTAGGCACAGACGTTCGTGTCCGGACGCTGCACGGCGTCGAAGGACACGTAGCCGTACTGCGTCACGTCGGGGAAGTCCCGCCATGCCACCGTGCGCGCGCGGCCCTCGAAGCGCGCGTCGTCGTCGACCGGTCCCATGCGCTGGGCCTCGGGCTCCCGCACGGTGTCGAAGCCTGCCTTGCCCTCGTTGTCGAAGGGTCCGACGACACGCCACGCGCGGATGTATCCGAGCGCGTCGAACGCCCGGCGCGACGCGTCCGGATCGCCCGTCCGGGTGAGCCCGCGGGCGTGGAGCTGGGCGGCGTATTGCCGCACCGGCACCGACAGACGGGCC
>CAIKNO010000083.1 GCA_903828805.1 uncultured Sandaracinus sp.
GGCACCTGAGCCCATCGTCCGCGGCGCACGCCGTGGATCCTCCGCCGGACGCCCGGCGGACCTCGAGGAGGGTCGGTGGACACACCGGCCCTCTTCGTTTTCCGTCGGCGGCCTCGACGCGCGGAGGCGCCCGCTTCACAACAGCGCCCGTGACGACCTTCGACTTCGACGCCGTGTTCCGCAGCCGGCCCGTGATCCTCGCGCCGATGGAGGACGTGACCGACGCGGTCTTCCGCGCCCTCTGCCGCGCGCGCGGCGCCGACCTCTGCGTGACCGAATTCGTCAACGTCGAGGGGCTCTTGCGCGGCTGCCGGACCGCCGCGCACAAGATCGACCTCACGGAGGACGACCACCCGACGGCCATCCAGATCTACGGAGCGGACGCCGAGCGCCTCGCCGAGGCGGCCGAGGTCGCCGAGCGCTCCGAGCCCGTCTACATCGACGTCAACTGCGGCTGCTGGGTGCCCAAGATCGCGCGGCGCGGCGCGGGCGCAGGCTGGCTGCGGGAACCCCTCGCGATGGTCGAGATGGCCAAGATGGTGGTGTCCCGGGTCTCGCTGCCGGTGACCGTGAAGACGCGCATCGGATGGGGACCCGAGAGCGACATGCCCATCGTGGACCTCGCGCGGCGGCTCGAGGACGCCGGCGTGCGCGCGCTGACCATCCACTGCCGCACCGCGCAGATGGGCCACTCGGGCAACGCCGACTGGAGCTGGGCGCAGAAGGCGCGCGAGAGGGTCTCGATCCCCATCATCGTCAACGGCGACGTGCGCAGCGGCCCCGACGCCCTGCGGGCCCTCGAGGAGACGGGCGCGCACGGCGCGATGGTCGGGCGCTACGCGATCGAGCACCCATGGGTGTTCCGCGAGGCGCGCGCGCTCATCGACCGCGGCGAGACCCTCGCCCCGCCGACCGCCGCGGAGCGGATCGCCCTGTGCCGCGAGCACCTCCTCGCCGCCGCGGGCGCCCGGGGCGAGCTCCGGGCCGTGCGGGCGATGCGCCGCTACTACCCGGGCTACCTGCACGGGCTGCCCGGTGCGGGCGCGCTCCGGCGGGAGCTCAACACGACCGATCCGATCGACGCCGTGATGGCCCTCTTCGACCGCCTCGAGCGTCACCCGGACCCCGCCCCGCTCGCCGCCTGAAGCGCGTTCGGTCAGCCCCCCGCAGAGCCCGCAGACGCGACGCGGAACGGCGGAACGCGACGTCGTACCGGCTCCGCCACGTGCGTGTCACACGGATGTCACACGCGGCGGGTAGTTCCGCGATGCCAGGGCGACGATGGGCGCGCCGGCGGAGGATCCGTGACCGAGCGTGCCGACGCCGCGACCGTCGAGAAGGCTTCCCGCCCTGCCCCGCGGCCCCTGGGCACCGGGTACCGCGCGCCGTGGTCGGATCGGATCGCGGAGGCCGTGATCCGCGGTCTCGCGCTGGTGTCGGTGCTGTCGATCGCGCTCATCTTCGTGTTCATCGCGAAGGAGGCGATCCCTCTCTTCTTCGAGCCCGAGGCGCAGCAGGAATTCGGCGGCCTCGCCGCGCTGTTCTCGCCGCGAACGTGGCCGGGCTACGACGCGTCGGTGTTCATCTGGCAGCCCGTCGGAGGCACCCCGAAGATGAACCTGGTGCCGCTCTTCGTCGGCACGCTGAAGATCACGGTGCTCGGGATGCTGTTCTCGGTGCCGCTCGCGGTGCTCGCCGCCATCTTCGTGTCGCAGTACGCGACCCGCAGGGCACGCGAGGTCCTCAAGCCCGCCCTCGAGCTGATGGCGAGCATCCCCAGCGTGGTGCTCGGCTTCTTCGCGCTGATGGTGCTCGCCTCGCTGATGCAGGACACCCTCGGTCTACCCTCCCGCCTCAACGCCCTCGTCGCGGCCGTCGGGCTCGCCATCGCGATCGCGCCCGTCGTGTTCACCGTGTCCGAGGACGCGCTCTCGAGCGTGCCGCGGGAGCTCGCGGCGGCCGCGCTCGCGCTCGGCGCGCGCAAGCACCAGGTCGTGCTCCGCATCGTGCTCCCGGCGGCGCTCCCGGGCATCGCGGCCGGCGCGATCCTCGGGTTCGGGCGGGCCATCGGCGAGACGATGATCGTGCTGATGGCGTCGGGAAACGCCGCCGTGGTCGAGCTCTTCGACCCCACCTCGAGCGCGCGCACCGTGACCGCGACGATCGCGAGCGAGCTCGGAGAGGTGACCCCGGGAGACGCGCACTGGCGCGTGCTCTTCCTGCTCGGGTCGCTGCTCTTCGTCGTCACGTTCGTGCTGAACCGCCTCGCCGTGTGGGTCGTCGAGGCGCTGCAACGCCGGTGGACGGCGGGGGCTTCCCGATGATGCGAGGGGCCTCCCGCACCGACTGGGTTCTCTTCGCGCTCTCCGGGAGCGCGGTGGCCCTGATGCTGCTCACGCTGGTGGGCATCCTCGTGCCCGTCTTCGTCGAGGGCCTCCCGCGGATCGATCTCGTCTTCCTGACGGCGCAGCCGAGCGCCGATCTCGTGGGCGGAGGGATCTGGCCCGCGATCTTCGGCACCACGTTGCTGACGCTGCTGATGACCCTCGCGGTCGTGCCCGCGGGCGTGGCCACGGCCATCTACCTCACCGAGTACGCGCCGCGGCGCTCGCGCCTCGCCACGGTCGTCCGGGCCGCGGTGCACAACCTCGCGGGTGTGCCGTCGATCGTGTTCGGCCTCTTCGGTCTCGGGTTCTTCGTGCTCTTCGTGGGGCGCGGACTCGACGCCCTGCTCTACGACCCCGCCGACGGCCCCGTGTGGGGTCAGCCGGCGGTGCTGTGGTCGTCTCTGACCCTCGCGGTGCTCACGCTGCCCGTGGTGATCGTGACCACCGAGGAAGCGCTGCGGGCCGTCCCCCACGATCTCCGCCTCGCGTCGTACGGGCTCGGGGCGACGCGCTGGCAGACCATCGCGCAGGTGGTCCTGCCCAACGCGCGCGCCGGGATCCTCACGGGCGTGGTGCTCGCCGTCAGCCGCGGGGCCGGCGAGGTCGCGCCGATCATCTTCACCGGCGCGGCGAACTTCCTGCCCTATCTGCCGACCGATCTGCGCGACATGTACATGCACCTCGGCTACCACGTGTTCGCGCTCTCCACGCAGTCGCCGAACGTCGACCTCGCCCGGCCGACCCTGTTCGCGACGGTCGCGGTGCTGCTGACCCTGACGTTCTCGCTCAACCTCGTCGCCGTCGTGCTCCGCGCACGCACCCGGAGCCGCGCCCATGCCCGCTGACCCGACGCACGCCGTCGCCGCGCCCGCGGCCCCCGTGGACCGCGACGCCGCCCCCGAGCTCCGCATGGAGACCCGCGGGCTGAACGTCGACTACGGATCCAGCCGCGCCATCACCGACGTGAGCCTGCCGGTCCTCGCGTGCCGGGTGACCGCGCTGATCGGTCCCTCGGGCTGCGGCAAGAGCACCTTCCTGCGGACCCTCAACCGGATGAACGACCTCGTCGACGGAGTCCGCGTCGAGGGCAAGGTGCTGCTCGACGGGCGCGACGTCTACGGCAGCGACGTGGACCCGGTCGAGGTGCGCCGCCGCGTCGGGATGGTCTTCCAGCGCTCGAACCCCTTCCCCAAGAGCATCTTCGAGAACGTGGCGTTCGGGCTGCGGATCGCCGGCGAAAAGCGCGTGAACGTGCTCGCGGAGAAGGTCGAGACGAGCCTGCGTGGCGCGGCGCTGTGGGACGAGGTGAAGGACCGCCTCGACACCTCGGCGCTCGCGCTCTCCGGCGGCCAGCAGCAGCGCCTGTGCATCGCGCGGGCCCTGGCGATCGAGCCCGAGGTCGTGCTCATGGACGAGCCCGCGAGCGCCCTCGATCCGATCGCGACGGCGCGGGTCGAGGAGCTGATCCGCGAGCTGCGCGAGCGTTACACGATCGTGATCGTGACCCACTCGATGCAGCAGGCGGCGCGGGTCAGCGACCACACGGCGTTCTTCTACATGGGCGCGCTGATCGAGTACGGCGAGACGAAGCAGATCTTCACGAAGCCGAAGAAGCAGCAGACCGAGGACTACATCACCGGCCGCTTCGGATGAGCGCCGACCGAGCGCCCGTCCCGCTGCGAGGAGCCCCCGCCATGATCCGTCCGCTGCCCCTGCTCGTCGCCGTCGTCTCGCTCGTCTTCGCGTCGGCGTGCAGCGGCGGGCATCGAAGCCGCGCGCGGGCAGGGGCCGAAGGGGGCGCCGTGCAGGCGGGCGAACGGGTGAGCGTGAAGGGCTCCGACACGATGGTCGTGCTCGCGCAGCAGCTCGCCGAGCGGTACATGCAGACGCACCCTGGCACCGGGCTCGAGGTGTCCGGCGGCGGGAGCGGCACCGGCATCGCGGCGCTCCTGAACCGGACGACCGACATCGCCGACGCGAGCCGCCCGCTCAACGCGCGCGAGCGTGGGCAGCTTCCCGCGGCCGTCGAGACGCGCGTCGCCCTCGATGCGCTCGCCGTCTACGTGCACCACACGAACCGCTTGCCCTCCGTGACGATGGCGCAGCTCGCGCTCGTCTTCCGGGGTCGGATCACGAACTGGTCCGAGCTCGGCGGGGAGGATCGACCGATCGTGCTCTACAGCCGCGAGAACAACTCGGGCACCTACGCGTACTTCAAGGAGCACGTGCTCGGCGGCAACGACTTCGCCGCCGCCGCGCAGACCCTGCCCGGCACCGCCGCCGTCATCCACGCCGTCGCCCACGACCGCAACGGCATCGGCTACGGAGGGATCGGCTTCGGGACCGGCGTGCGCACGGTGCCGGTCGCCACCGAGGACGGCGCGCCGGTGGCGCCCACGCTGGAGAACGCGACGAGCGGGCTCTACCCGCTCTCGCGCTTCCTGTGCATGGTCACCCGCGAGCCCCCGACGGGCGCGACGCGCGCGTTCCTCGACTGGGTCGTGTCCCCCGAAGGCCAGGCCGTCGTCACGCCCGCCGGCTTCTACCCGATGCCCTGACCGGGTGGGCCGCACGCCCCGCGCTCACGGGGACGTGGCGCGCAGGAGTCGAAGGCGCGCGTCGAGCTCCTCGAGGTCGGAGCTGCCCGGGTCGAGGGCCCGCGCCGCGTCGAGCTCGTGGGCCGCCCGGTCGAGCTCTCCGTCCGAGAGGCGCGCGCGCGCACGGTCGATCGCGTCCTTGGCGGCGTCCTCGCGCTCGAGCCGCGTCATCGGCGCGGCGCCCGCGTCGGGAGGGCCCGAATCGGGGCGGCCCGCGTCCGGTGCCACGTCCCGCGAGGGCAGACCCGCGTCGACCTCGACGGGTCCCTCCACGCGGATCGGCGAGGCGCGTCCCCGAGGCACGGCGCCCCCGTCGGCGTCGGCCACACCGCCGTCCGGCGTCGGCACCGCGAACCCGAACGCCGGCAGCTCACCGAGCCCGAACACCAGGCCGGTGCCCACGAGCAATCCCACCGCGAGCACCGCGATCCATGGCCCCGAACGCGCGCCGGACGACGTGCGCGGCGCGGGCTTGCCGACCGAGGGAGGCTCGACGAGCGCATGCTCGACGAGCACGTGTTCGAGCGCATCGACGAGCTCGGTGGCCGACTCGAAGCGCGCCGCGGGATCTTTGGCGAGCCCGCGCATCACGACCGCGTCGAGCCCCCGCGGGACCGAGCGCTCGGTGCACTCGCCCGGAGGCGGGGGCACGTCGTGGACCACCGAGTGCGCGACCGAGAGCGCGTCGTCGCCGGGGAAGGCCCGCTCCCCGCAGACCAGCTCGTAGAGCACGGCGGCGAACGAGAACTGATCGCTGCGCGTGGAGTAACGCGCCGACGAGAGCGTCTCGGGCGCGGCGTAGCACGGCGTGCCCAGGAACTGCCCCTCCTTGGTGAGGGCCGCGTCGGGCACCCGCGCGACCCCGAAGTCGGCGAGCTTCGCGCGGCCGTCCTCGGTCACCAGGACGTTGTCGGGCTTCACGTCGCGGTGGAGGATCCCCGCCGCGTGCGCCGCGTCGAGGGCGCCCGCGAGCTGCCGCGCGAACGAGAGCAGCTCCGGCCAGGGCAGCCCGCCCCGGCTCCGCACCACGTGCTTCAACGTCGTGCCGGGCACGTACTCGAGCACGAGGTACGGGCCGACACCCTCCTGCTCGCCGACGTCGTGCACCGCGACGATCGAGGGGTGAGAGAGCCTCGCGGCCGCGCGGGCCTCGTTGCGGAAGCGCTCGAGGAAGCTGCGCGTGCGCTCTTCGTCGAGGTCGAGCGCGCGGACCGTCTTGATCGCGACCTTGCGCTCGAGGTGCGGGTCCCGGCCGAGGTACACCAGCCCCATCGCGCCCTGCCCGAGCAGGCGGTCGATGGTGTAGCGGCCGATGGACGACGGGGGCTGCGCGCTCACAACCGGTGGAGCTTGATCGTGTTGCTGCCGCCCGAGAGAGGCCACCCGGTGACCATCGCGAACTCGTCGCCCTGCTTGCAGATCCGCTCGCGCACGAGCAGCGACGTCGCCAGGCGGAGCGTCTCCTCGAGATCTTCGGGCGGCACCTCGAGGCGCGGCACGACGCCCCACTCGAGGGCCAGGCGCGTGGCCACCTCGGGGCGGGGCGTGATGGCGATCACGGGCGCGCGCGGCCGGTTCTCGCTGAGCACCCGGGCGGTGCGGCCGTCGCGCGTGAAGGTCACGATCGCCTTCAAGGGCAACAGGTAGCTGAGCCGCGCGGCCGCGCGGGCGGCGGCCTCGGTGAAGGTCCACTCGCCGTGCAGCGGGGGCAGGTCGGCCGCGCCGCGCCCGTCGCGGAGCATCTCGCGCTCCACCTCGCGGACGATAGCGTCCATCATCATCACGGACTCGACCGGGTACTTGCCGCTCGCGCTCTCGCCGCTGAGCATGACAGCGTCGGTCCCGTCGATGACCGCGTTCGCGACGTCGGCCGCCTCGGCGCGGGTCGGGCGCGGGTTGCGGATCATCGAGTCGAGCATCTGAGTCGCGGTGATCACGAGCTTCCCGCGCGCGTTGACCTCCCGGATGATCCGCTTCTGGATCAGCGGCACGAACTCGGAGCCGACCTCCACGCCGAGGTCGCCGCGCGCGACCATCGCGCCGTCCGCGGCGTCGAGGATCTCCTCGAGCGCCGAGACCGCCTCGGGCTTCTCGATCTTCGCGATGATCGGGGTGCCGCGGGCGATCGCCTTGGCCTCCTCGACGTCCTCGGCGCGGCGCACGAACGAGAGCGCGAGGTAGTCGACCTTGAGGGTCTCGACGGCGAAGAGCAGATCTTCGCGGTCCTTCGGGGTGAGCGCCGGCGTCGAGAGGGCCGCGCCGGGGACGTTCAGGCCCTTGCGATCGCTGAGCTCGCCGCCGATCTCGACCTCGGTGACGACGTCGGTGTCGGTGGTCTCGAGGACCCGAAGCCGGAGCAGGCCGTCGTCGAGCAGGATGTGCGTGCCGGGCAGCACGTCCTGCGGGAGCGGCTCGTAGGTCTGCGACACGATGGTCTGGTCGCCGGGGACGTCGCGCGTGGTCAGCGTGAAGCGCTGCCCGACCTCGAGCTGGATGGGGCCGCCGGGGAAGCGACCGACGCGCATCTTCGGCCCGCAGAGGTCGGCGAGGATCGCGAGCGGTCGGCCGGCGCGCAGCCCCGCCTCGCGCACCATCGCGGCGGCTTTCGCATGCGACTCGTGGCTGCCGTGCGAGAAGTTGAGCCGCGCGCAGTCCATGCCGGCGGCCACGAGCTTCTGGATCATCTCGGGCGTGCCGCAGGCGGGGCCGAGGGTGCACACGATCTTGACGCGACGCATGACCCCTCTCGTACCTCATCCCGGAGTTTCTTGCACGGCCGGTCACGCGTGTGACACTCCGGCCGCATGACCGCCCGATCCTCGCTGCTCGTGCTCCTTCTGGTCTCGGTGGCGCTGCTCGGTGGATGCGCGTTTCCCCGTCGCGGCACCTCGCTCTCGGCCGTCCGCTCGGCGACGGCTGGCGCGGGCGCCCCGCCGCACTTCTGGGCGCTCACGCTGGTCGGCGCGGAGATCCCACCGCTGAGCCGCGGCGCGCTCGCGTGGGACGGCTCGGACGGACTGCCCGACGCGTTCGTGCGCCTCTACCGCGACGACGAGCTGGTGTGGGAATCGTCGACGGTCAACGACAGCCGCACGCCCGCGTGGAACGTGTCGATGCCGCGCAATTTCTACGCGCCCCCGAGCTCGCTCTACCGCTTCGAGCTCTGGGATCGCGACGAGGTCGGGGCCGACCCGATCGGCATCCTGCAGACCCGCGGCCTGCCGCCCTCGCTCGTGACCGAGGCCGACACCCGGCTGATGCTGGAAGGCGGCGCGCAGCTCGGGCTCCGGCTGACGCACGGACAGCCGCACTCGGGGATCGGGCTCCGGCTCTGCGAGCTGCGCGGCGATGGCATCGTCGTTCTCGAGGTCGAGACGTACTCGCCCGCAGGGCGCGCGGGGATCCGCGCCGGGGACGTCGTTGTCGCTGTCGGCGCCGAGACGGTGTCCCAGCTCGGCAGCGTCCGGGCGATGGGTGCGCTCTCGATGGCGGCCGAGCGCGATCAGGCGCTCCGGGTGCGCGACCCGCAGGGCGCCATCCGCGAGGTGCGCGTCGACCGGGAATACACCTGGCTCTCGATGTGAGGCGAGGGCCGCGCGACGAACGCGCAGCCGGGCTCACCCGGGATCGGAGAAGACCGGCGCGCGCCGGGTCATCGTCGCCTGCACCGCCTCGAGCTGGTTCGGGCTGCCCAGCAAGGTGAGCTGCAGCTCGGCCTCGAGCGCGAAGCCCTCGGCCGGGGACAGCATCGGCGCCCGCGACGCCAGCGCCTTCGCGGCGCGCACGGCGTGGGGGGAATGGCCCGCGATGGTGCGGGCGAGGGCGAGGGCCGCGGCCACCGGATCGTCGACCACGCGGGTCGCGAGGCCGAGCTGCACCGCCTCCTCGCCGGAGAAGACGCGCCCCGTGAACATCAGCTCCTTGGCGACGTCGGGCCGCACGAGACGCAGCAGGGTCTGCGAGGCCGACATGTCGGGGATGAGCCCGTAGCGGACCTCCATCACGCTGAGCTGCGCATCCCGGGTCACGAGGCGCACGTCGCATCCGAGCGCGAGCTGCAGCCCGCCCCCGAACGCCACGCCGTGCACCGCGGCGATCACCGGCATCGGCAGCTCCGCCCAGATCCAGCACACGCGCTGCGCGAGGTTCGCCGGCGAACCCGCGGGGTCTCTCGCCATCAGGCGCGTGCTCGCGTCCGGGCCCATCGCGAGGAACGCCATCCAGTCGAGCCCCGCGCAGAACGCGGGTCCGTCGCCCGAGAGCACGACCGAGCGCACGCGGGGGTCGGCCGCGAGGCCCTCGCCGGCTTCGACCAGGGCCTCGAACATGGGAAGGTCGAGGCCGTTTCGCTTGTCCGGCCGGTGGAGGCGGACGTGGGCGACGTGATCCTCGACCGTGACGACGACGCGGGGCTCGCTCATCGTCGCGACGCTACCACGGCGGGGAGGCCGCGCCCGTCGTTCGCGTCGTTCCGCGCCCGTCGTTCGCGTCGCTCCGCGCCCGGGGGGCACAGGCGAACGCCGGCCGGCCGCTCAGCGCGCGGCCTTCGCGAGCTTCTCCTCGACGATGGTGTCGGCGATCCGGTAGGTCGGCTGCATCGCCCGCTTCGCGCGCTCGGCGATCTCGAAGATCGTGTCGTAGATGCCCAGCACGCGGGTGCGCGACTTCTGCTCGTCGTACCCGGCGTACTCCTGCGCGACGTTGACGAGGCCACCCGCGTTGATGGCGTAGTCCGGGGCGTAGAGGATGCCCCGGTGCATCAGGTCGTCGCCGTGGCGCGGCTCGGCGAGCTGGTTGTTCGCGGCGCCCGCGACGATGGCGCAACGAAGCCGCGGCACCGTGTCGTCGTTGAGCGCGGAGCCGAGCGCGCACGGCGCGAACACGTCGCACTCGACCGAGAAGATCTCGTCGAGCGAGACGACCGTGGCCCCGAACTCGCGGCGGGCCCGCTCGGCCTTGTGCGGATCGACGTCCGCGACGGTGAGCCGCGCCCCGAGGTCGTTCAGCTCCTTGCAGAGCCAGTATCCGACGTGGCCGATGCCCTGCACCGCCACGTGCAGCCCCTCGAGCGAGTCCCGCCCCTGGGCGAACTTCACGCACGCCTCGATGCCGCGACGGACCCCGAGCGCGGTGTACGGCGAAGGGTCGCCCGAGCCGCCGTGCTCCGGCTTCACGCCCGTCACGAAGCGGGTCGCGCTCCGGATGATCTCCATGTCCTCGATCGACGTCCCGCTGTCCTCGGCCGTGATGTACCGGCCTCCGAGCGAGTCCACGAAGCGGCCGAACGCGCGGAACAGCGCGCCGCGATCGAACTGGCGCTGGGGGCGGATGATGACGCTCTTGCCGCCGCCGTGGGGGATGCCGCTGATCGCCGCCTTGTAGGTCATGCCACGGGCCAGCCGCAGCGCGTCCACCAGCGCGAGCTCCTCGTGCGGGTAGTGGATGAAGCGGCAGCCGCCGAGGGAGGGACCCAGGCGCGTGTCGTGGATGGCGACGATGGCCTGCAGGCCGGTCGCCGCGTCCCGCGCGAAATGCACCTGGCCGTAGTCGTGGTGGGAGAGGTGTTCGAAGACGTTCACGGAGCCTCCATCGCATGCCCGACGCGAGCGCAGCGAC
>CAIKNO010000084.1 GCA_903828805.1 uncultured Sandaracinus sp.
CCGGGTCGAGCTGCTCGGCCGACCACGACTTGATCTCGCTCGCCGCGGACGGCCTCCACTTCGGCCAGCGCCCGGCCGACAACGACATGTGCACGCCGGAGCGGCGCCCGGCCGCGCTCTCGCCGCTCGCGCTCCAGCGGCGCTGATCGCCGGACCGCGCCGTCGGCCGCGCGCTGGGCGAGGACGACGCGGCGTGGGCGCTCGAACCGAGAGGCGGGGCCTCGGTCACCTCTGGCCGATCGTGCCCGCCGTGCAGGACCGACGCGCGGGTGGGACGTCGCGAGGTCGGGTCGTCAGCGCGCGCGCGGCCTCGGCTGCAGGAGGTCGGGGACGTCGAGGAAGAGCCCCTCGTCGTCCCCGTCTCCGTCCTCGTCGTCGAGGTCGCTGCCGTACTCCGTCGCGTGGAACTTCAGCGCCCGGAGCGCGGTCTGCCACGCCCGGACGCCGCGGCCGCCCGTGACGCCGGTGTCGGCGTCGGGGGCACTCCCGTGGTCGTCGAGGATCTCCCACCAGAACGCGCCGGACACCGGGTCGAGGGCGAACGAGAGGGTCAGCGAGAACCCGCTCCCAGCGGCGACCGCCTGGGCGGCGACGCATCGGGGCAGGCGCTCGAGGTCCGCCGGGGACAGGGCGGTCGCTGCGACGCGCGCGAGCTCGGAGGTGCGTGGATCGACGGAGATCGCGGGCTCGTCGAGCCATTCCCCGGAGGGCAGGCGCGCGCCGAGGACGCGGCACGAAGGGTCGAGGATCTCGAGGGGCACGAGGGCCGAGCTGAAAGGATCGTGCATGCGCGAGGCTCCCGTTCAGCGGGCGTTCTGTGCCGCGCCGCGGGGCGGCACGACGTTCGGGGTGTGCTCGACGGAGAGGCCGGCGAGGGTGGACAGGGCGATGGAGACGTCCGCGGCGTGCAGCTCGAGGACGCTGTCGGGGGCGTCTTCGCGGTACCCGCCGAAGAGGGCGAGGACGACGGGCACCGGCCGGCCCAGGGCGCGGCTCCATCCGGCGATGGCCCCGTAGACGAGCCGGCTCGAAGCGAGCCACTCGTCGGTCGAGCACTGGCTGCCGAGATCGTCCCACTCGTGCGAGTCGGCGCCGTGGGCGAAGCCGACGTAGTCGATCTCGCCCCGGAGCACGTGACGACCGAGTCGCTCGAGGCGTGCCTCGAGGTCCCGCAGGTAGGCTTTGTGTCGTCCCTGCGGGTTGATGTGCGCGTGGGCGGGGATCGCGGCGTCGAGATCGGGCGCGAAGGCGCGGGAGTCCTCGATGGAGTTGCCGAAGTGTCCGTCGAGGTCGATCCACGCGCCCCGCGCGCCGCGCTCGCGGTAGGCGCGGAGCGCGGCGATGACCTGGCCGCTGAAGGTGCAGAAACCGCCGCCGCCCTTCGGCTGGGCGTGGTGGAAGCCGCTCGTGGGGCTCAGCGCGATGCGGGAGGGGTGCTCGAGCGCGCCGAGCACGGCGGCGACCAGCGAGCCGTTCGTGTAGCGCACGGTCTCCGCGAACGCGGGCGACCAGCGCAGGCCGTTCGCGGTGGCGTGGGGTGCCTGACCGCCGAAGAACCCTTCGACGTAGGCCGCGGTGTGGGCGAGCCGGAAGTCGGCGTGCTCGAGGGGGGAGAAGTCGGTCCAGTGCAGGTGGGCCGCGAGCGGCAGCTGCGCGACGTGCTCGACGAAGCGGCGGGGCTTCGAGGGGCTGCGGGAGTAGTTGCCGGAGGGGTCGACCTGGACCGCCATCTCG
>CAIKNO010000085.1 GCA_903828805.1 uncultured Sandaracinus sp.
GGTCGCGACGGGACAGGCGCGGATGACCGTTGCCTTGATGCCCGCAAAATCCAGCCAGGGTGCGCCGTACAGGGTGTCGGGCTTCCCAACGATCGGTTCAGCAAATGCGACGTCCACCCCGAAGGGCGAGCCGTAGACCTGTCCTGCGAGCTTCGCGACCGTGCGAAATCGCTTCCCCTCGTAGACCGTGTCCTCGATCGTCGGGTGCTCGCGATCGGGGTCGACGGTGAACGCGAGGCTTCAACGCTCGCGAGATTTGACCCACCCCTGCTCGCGAGAAATGGTCCACCCCTCGGCCGCGTCGGCGGCGCCGGCGTGACCCACCTGGTCCGCGGCGTCGCCCAGCTGCGGCGCGTCCCACCCCAATCACCTCGCCCCTCGCCTGGCGCTGGCCGGCGGGTAGCTCCTCGGGATGACCGTCGAGCACCACCCCCGCCATCGCTGCACCGAATGCCGGGGGTGGTTCCGCCCGGCGCCGACCGCCACCACGACGCAGCGGGTCTGTAGCCCCGCCTGCCGCGCGTCCCGCGACCGCAAGCTCGCCCTCATCCGCCGCGACCACGACCTCCCCGCGTCCCGCGACGACGAGCGCCAGCGGCAGTGCGCCTGCCGCGCCCGCCGCAAGGCCGCCCCCGCGGCGGCATCCCCCGGCGTGACAGGCCCCCCCGTGACCCCGCGTCACGCGCCACCCTCCGCTCACGATCCGCTGCGATTGCAGCAGATTCTGCTCGATTCCTGGGACAAGGAGGCCGCCCGGTCACGCGCCACCCTCGCGCGCCTTCTCGCTGGGTTTACCGGGGTCTCGGGGGCTTCCGGTGAGACACGGCCCACCCCGGCAGGCCCGATGTCACGCGCCACCCTCCCGACGGAAATGGCTTCGTTTCTCGATGGATCGTGACGAGATCTGGGACGGGATGTCACGCATGAGGTTGGTCACGGCCAGCCCCCGCGTGCAGACGGTCACCCCCGATGGAGATCGAGCTGCACCAGATCGAGCTGCGCTACGAGGCCCTGCGCGTGCGCAACCCGCGCCGCGAGACCTCGCTGCTGGCTTCGCTCGCCCTGCACGGACAGACCTCGCCCGTCGTCGTCGTGCCCGAGGGCGAGCGCTTCGTGCTCATCGACGGCTACAAGCGCGTGCGCGCCCTCGGCACCCTGCGCCACGACACCACCCTCGCCATCGCGTGGTCGCTCTCGGAGTCCGAGGCCCTCCTCTTCGAGCGCCTCCTGCGCGCGGGCGACGCCGACAGCGCCCTCGAGCAGGGGTGGTTCCTGCGCGAGATGCACCTGCACTTCGGCCTCTCGCAGATCGACCTCTCCCGCCGCTTCGGACGCACCCGGAGCTGGGTCTCTCGCCGCATCGCCCTCGTCTCGCAGCTGCCCGAGTCGGTGCAGGCTCACGTCCGCGCGGGCGCGATCGGCGCGCACGCGGCGATGAAGTTCCTGGTTCCGTTGGCGCGCGCCAACACCGAGGCGTGCCGACGCCTCGGGGACGCGATCGCGCCCGAGGCCCTCAGCGACCGCGAGGTCGGCACGCTCTACGAGGCCTGGGTCACGGGCACCCCCAAGGCCCGCGAGCTCGTGCTCACCGCGCCGCGGGTCGTCCTGCGGGCGCGCGCCGAAGCGGCCTGCCAGCCGGCGCCGCCGAAGACCCCCCTCGAGGCGTTGCTCGACGACC
>CAIKNO010000086.1 GCA_903828805.1 uncultured Sandaracinus sp.
CGCTCCGGCCTCACGGTTGTGTTCCGGAGGGGTGCCGAAAGTCGGCTCGACCTTTAGCGGTAGAACTCGACGATCAGGTTCGTGTTCACGTCGAAGGGGATCTGGTCCGAGGTCGGACGGGAGACGCACTTCGTCGAGAGTTCGGCCGGATTGACGGCGATCCAACCCGGGACCTGGTGGCCCGGGATCGACTCCATCTGCTCGCGGCAGAGCTTCTGGATGCCCTCGCGGACGGTGACGACGTCACCGACCGAGATGGAGTACGACGGGCGGTCGACCTTCTTGCCGTTCACGAGCACGTGACCGTGCACGCAGAGCTGGCGGGCGCCCCAGATGGTGCGCGAGAAGCCGGCGCGGCGGAGCATGTTGTCGAGGCGGAGCTCGAGGAGCTGCAGGAGCACTTCGCCGGTGTTGCCCTGGCGACGGCCTGCCTCTTCGAGGTAGCGGCGGAACTGGGCCTCAAGGACGTTGTAGTGGAAGCGGAGCTTCTGCTTCTCGTCCTTGCGGATGCCGTAGTCCTTCTGACGACGGCCACGGAAACCGTGCATGCCCGGGGTCGTGAGCTGGCGCTTCGTGGTGTGCTTTGGGATGTCCGCAACCGGGACACCGACCTTGCGCGAGAGCTTGACCTTCGGACCGAGATAGCGCGACATGTTGCTTCCAGTTTCCTGCGTGGAGAGCATGCGCTGCCGCAATCGTGCGACGGAACATGCCTTTGACATTCGAACTCGACGACGCCCATGCGCCGGCGGTCCCTTCAAGCGCAGAGCGCCGTGGGGGGAGGGGAGAGTAGAACGGAAACGGTGCCGCGCGTCAAGAGAACACGCCAAACGTTCGGGCGGGAGCGGTGGTCTCGCCAGCGTGGTCCGCACCAGCGCGATCCACCCCAGCGTGATCCCCGCCAGCGCGATCCACACCAGCGTGATCCCCGCCAGCGTGATCCACCCCAGCGTGATCCCCACCAGAGGAAGCCGCCGCAGCGGCGACCGCTAAAAAGCGGCGACCGCTAAAACACGCGTCAATACGCCCGACGACCCTCAGCACCCCGTCGCCAGTTGAGATACGCCGTGTTGAGCACCCGATAACCGCCCACAGTCGGGTACTCACCCGTGAAGTACCAGTCGCCGGAGTGGTCGGGCATCGACTCGCGAAGCCCTTCGACGGACTGGTAGACCACTCGGATCTCGCCGGACCAGTCGAGGGACCTGGACCGAATGAGCTCGGCGACCTTGTCCTCGATCTGGTGGAGGGTGAACAGCCCGTAGAGCAGCTGCACGTGGTTCTTCATGCGCTCGGGCGCCCAGGTGGACTGCTCGGTGCACTTGGCCTCGATCTCGTCGAGCACCGCCGCGTGGCCGTGCTCGCGCGCCAGGCCGACCGCGGCCTCGAACGCAATGAAGCGCCCGAGCTGGCTCATGTCGATGCCGTAGCAGTCGGGGTACATGATCGGCGGGCTCGCGCTCGCGACCAGCATCGCCTTCGGGTTGAGCCGCGCGAGCATCGTGATGATCGACTCGCGCAGGGTGGTGCCGCGCACGATCGAGTCGTCGACCACGACCAGCGTGTCGTCGGGAAACACCGTGCCGCGCGTGATGTCGTAGATGTGGTTCACGAGATCGCGCCGCGCGGCGTCGTGCGTGATGAACGTGCGCAGGCGCTGGTCCTTGTGCGCGACCTTCTCGGCGCGGATGCGGCCGTCGAGCATCGCGCGGATCGATTCCTGCGTCGCCTTGCCGGCGCGCACATCGGCCCAGATGCGGTCGGCCGCCATACGGTTGCGTTCCTCGCCGAGGGCCTCGATGAGGCCGTAATACGAGGTTTCCGAGGTGTTCGGGATGAATCCGAACACCGCGTGGTCGAGGTCGCCGCCGAGCGCGCTCACCCCGCGCGGCGCGAGGTTGCGGCCG
>CAIKNO010000087.1 GCA_903828805.1 uncultured Sandaracinus sp.
CGACGGTGTCGGCGGTGGTGCGTCCTTCGGCGCGGACGATGCGCGCGGCGACGGCGCGGACGATGCGCGCGGCGACGGCGCTAGCCCTGCAGCACCGCCCGGAGTGCCAGGCCGAGCGCCTGGGACTCCTGGACCGCGCGGTCGAGCGACGGGGCGAACGCGACGTGCCCGTTCGCGAAGGCCCGCGCGTGGAGCCCGCGCTCCGCGAGGCCCTGCACGAGCATGGGCGCCCGCGGCCCCGCATCGAGCACGCGGTAGAGCCCGCAGCCGCGCACCGTCATCCCGGCCCGGCGGGCCGCGGAGAGCGCCTCGTCGAGCGCCTCCGCGCCCTCGTGCACCGCCGCGTGCCGCGACGCCCGGAGTTGATGGTGCATCTGGAGGAGCGAGAGTTCGTCTCCATCCCACGTCGAGACGAACGTGAGGGGCGTCGGCACGTAGAGCGCGCGGCTCACGTGCAGCAACCCCAGCTGCCCGCCGGTCCACCACGTGCGGACGTCCGGCGTGATGCCCCACGCGTCGCTGGCGAAGGCCCCGCGGCCGCTCCGATGGTACGCGCCCGCGGTGTCGACCACGACGATCGGGATGCCCGTCTCGTCGCGGAGGGCCCCGAGGCGCGCGGCGAACGAAGGGGAGATCACCCTCCCCGTGCGCTCCTGGATCGCCTCGACCACCACCCCGAGCACCGAGGCCGCGCCACCCTCCGCGACCGCCGCGCGCAGCGCCGCCTCCGCCGCCTCCTCCCCGACGTCCTCGGGGTGCGGCAGATGCGGCCAGCCGAAGTGCGACGGCCCCTGCGCGTGGGTCGTGGCGCAGCTGACGGAGCGCGAGGCCGCGGTGGTGTGCCCGACGTACGCCCCCGCGAACGAGAGCACCCGCTGCCCCTGCTTGCGATGCCAGCGGAGCAGCCGGATGGCCTTGTCGTTCGCCTCGTCCCGGCCGGACGTCAGGAACACGTGGGGCAGGTCGGGGCTCAGCGCCGCCGCGTACTCCACGGCGCGCACGAGCGCCGGCGTGACGTAGTTCACGAGGGTCAGCTTGTTGATGGTCGGGCCCCACAACAGACCCTGCTGCTCAGCGCGCACGAGAGACTCCAGCGGCGCCGCGAACGGAGCTGCGAGTCCACCCGAGACGTCGACCGTCGCGGGGGCCTCGACCCGGACGCCCCCGTCCACGTGCAAGGGACCGACCGGCTGGCGGTAGTAACGGGCGCTGCCCTCCTCGCCGTACTGATCGTGGAGGACCCGGGAGGTGAACGCACCGAAGGAGTCGTTCAATCGAACCATCACGTCGGCGAGGCCCAGCCGGTTTCGCCCCGTCATCCACCGGAAGCGCGGTGTCCCGTCGGGCCTGCGGGCGTCGCGGGCGGCCTCGAGCTGGGCGCGCTTCAATCGCCGGCCGAGCCCCGCGCCTTGCAGCGACGGATCGACGGTGAGCGCGATCGAGTAGGCGGTGTCGTGCCGGCCACGCGCCGGATCGGAATCCGGCCCCGCCACGCCGGGCAAGCGCTCGAGCGGCGCACTGATGGCGTAGCCCACCAGGGTCCACGCGTCCGCGTCCTTGCGCTCGGCGAGCACCGCGGCGCCGTCCGGATCGTCGAAGCCGAGCCGGAGCCGCTCCGGCGGATCCTGACGCGCCGGCTCGTACACGCGCGCCTCGAGCGCGAGCAGGAGAGGCAGCACGACGTCCACCTCCGACGCGTCCGCACGGCGCACGCGGATCTCCGACGCACCCTCCTTCGGCGGTGCGGCGACGTCGAGGTCCTCCCACTCCGGGGGCTTCTTGCCCGGGTGCGCCTCGAGCCACGCGAGCGACTGATGGATGGTGCGGAAGAGCAGCGCCACGTCCGCCTCGGTGAACGTGGCCTGCAACCGATAGCGCACCGTGCGATCGCCCGCCCCGAACACGATGGCCCCGCGCCAGAAGCGCTGGCCGAGGTACGCGTCGAGCTCCGCAGGCGAGGCGAGGTCGAACGCGAACGCGAACCCCGTGACCCGCGGGTGCCCGATGCGGTGACCCCACCGGCGCTCGAGGTCCGGCAGGTGCGCGCGGACGAACCCTTCCACCTCGCACGCCGCCTCGCTCGCCGCGAGCCAGGACGCGTGCATCCGCCCGTGCACGAGCGAGGCCGCGTAGGCCTGTGTGGGCTCGGGATCGGGGAAGCGGCTCATCACGACGCCCACCTGGGCGCGCTTGGCGAACACGACGCAGTCGGGCGAATCCGGGCGGCCCTCGGAGTCCACGAGGTGGAACCGGTGATGCCAGGCGAAGCTGCCGCCGAGCCCGAAGCCGCACTGCACCTCGTCCATGATCTGCGGCACCCCGAGCCGTCGCGTGACGAGCCGCAGGCCACGGTGGAAGCGCGCGGTCACGTAGCGGTCGCCGCCCTCGCTCTGCATCGGCTCGAGCACGACCGCGAAGTGCTCGCCCCGGCGCAGCACCTCGATGACCTCGGCCAGCGAGGCCGCCTCGGCCGCGAGCAACGCATCGTCGCCCGCGGCGAAGCGGGCCCGGAGCCCCTCGGCGTCCGCAGCAGCGCAGAGCGCGCGCCACCCTTCGGGCTCGTCGGGCTCGGTGCCCGGCGTTCGCCAGAGAGGCCAGGGCGCGAACGTCGCCTCGAACCCCAGAAGCTCGAAGGGCACCCTCTTGCCCGGGCTGTGCGAGGCATAGAGCGCCAGCAGCGTGCGCCCGTGAAAGCTCCCGTCGAACGCGAGCACGCGGTGCGCGCCGGCCGGACCATGCGCCCTGCAGAGCGCGAAGGCCTTCTCGTTCGCCTCCGCGCCGCTCGCCGCGAAGCACACGGTCGGCAGGCCCGGCACGAGGCCGCGCAGCGTCTCCGCGTAGCGCTCGGCCGCGACGGCCGCCGCCGATCCCGGCGAGGCCAGGTCCGAGGCGCGCAGCACCGTCTCGCCGAACTGCCCCTCGACGTAGGCGGCGACCATCGGATCGGCCGAGAACCCGAAGGGCATCGTGGCCGTCTGGCTCATCGCGTCGAGCAGCGAGAGCGGGGCCTCGTCGACGCTCGTGTACCAGGGCCCGTGCGCGCGCAGGTGGTCGAAGACCGGCGGCTTCTTCTCGCGGGGCACGCGCTCGCCCGCGTGCAACCGCTCGAGCCACTTCGAGCTCTCCGGGAGCGCCCCTCCGCGGGGCCGGGTGAGCCGGAGCGGGCGAGGATCCGTGATCCAGGTGCGGGCGCCCTCGCGCTGCTCCTCCGCCTCGTGCATCGCCTCGAGCCGACCGAGATCGTGCCCGGGCAGGTGCGGGGCGAGCGCCGCGTGCGTGGCCATCGAGAGGATCGAGTTGCTCTGCACCGCGACCGGGATCGCCAGGTTGCGCGGGGCGAACGAGCCCGCCGGGCGGAAGTTCCCGCTCCTTCCGGTGCCGCCGAAGGGCAGGCGCGGAGAGGCCTGGTTGGTGCTGCGGTTGCGGTTCAGGATCCCGCAGCGGGTCTCGCGGTAATAACGGTCGAAGCGCGCATCGCTCGATGTGAACACGCTGTTGGCGAACCCGTAGGGCGACGCGTTCACGACGCCGATGGCCTCGTCGTCGTCGCCGAACACCTCGAGGCCGAGGTCGGGGCCGAAGAGCTCGGTGTCGGTGTACCCCGGCACATCGTGGACCCCTTCCGGCAGCACGTGGATGGAGCCCGACAGGTACGCCCCGCCCGGCAGCCGCTTGCCCTCGACCAGGACCTCGGCGCCGGCCGCCTCGGCGGCCGCCATCGCGCGCTCGAGCCTCGCCCGCGCCTCGAAGCCCGCCATCGGTCCGGCGAACGACGCGGCGTCGTCGGGGTCGCCGAAGCGAAGGGCCGCGACGAGCCGACGCAGCGCATCGAGCAGCGGGCGGGCGAGCGCGCGGTGCACGAGGACGCGGTCGGTGCACGTGCACCGCTGGCCGGTCGTGAGGTACCCGCCGACGACGATCTCGTGCGCGGCCTGGCGGAGGTCGGCGTCCTCGCAGACGACGACGGTGTTCTTGCCGCCCATCTCGAGGGCGATGAGCATCTCGGGCTTGTCGAGGGCGGCCTCCGTGATGCGCCGACCGACCGGCCAGCTGCCGGTGAACGCGAGCCCGTGCACGTGGGGGTTCGACACCATCGCCGCCCCGGTCGCGCCCCTGCCCTGCACGATGTTCAGCACGCCCGGCGGCAGGCCCGCCTCGTGCGCCGCCTCGGCGTAGCGGATCCCCGAGAGCGGCGAGAGCTCGCTCGGCTTCATGACCACGGCGTTGCCGAGCAGGAGCGCGGGCACGACGTGGGCATGGCAGAGGTGGAGCGGAAAGTTGAACGGCCCGATCACGCCGACCACCCCGTGCGGATGCCAGCGGAGCGCCTCGCTCGGAAAGCCAGGCAAGGGTCCGTCCCGCAGGTCGTTGCGGATCTGCCCGGCGACGAGGTCGAAACGACCGACGAGCGAGTCGATCTCGACCCTCGCCTCGGGGCGGATCTTGCCGATCTCCCGGACGATGGCGTCCGCGAGGTCCTCCTTGCGGGCCGACAGGACGCTGCGAAAGCGGTGCAGCACCGCGAGGCGCTCGTCGAAGGATCGGCGCGACCACGCCACCTGCGCCTCGCGCGCCGCGTCCACCGCGACCCCGACCCGCGCCTCGGACCATCCCGTCTCGACGACGGTCTCGCCGTCGCGGGCGGGGTTGTGCGAGCTGAGGAGCGCACCGGTCGGCTCGAGGAACCGACCTCCGATGTAATCGCCGGGGGTCTTCATGGGCGCGCGAGTCTAGCGCCGACCGGGCCGTCCGGGGCACGGGCTGGCGCAGTCCCGAGCGCACCCCCTCGCCGAGGGGATCGAGGTGGAGACAGCCGACCCCATCCCGCGCCGAAAGCGCACGGGGACGACGACTCCTTCTCCAATGATTTCAAGGCCTCGTTCGTGGCTCCGAGATTGCAGGAGGCCAGGCCGTGGAGAAGACCCGCCGACCGCTCCCCCATCCGGCCCGCCTGCTCGACGATCAGCGAGGGGCGATCATGGTCATGGGGATCTTCATGGCGATGATGCTGGTCGGCACCCTCTACTACGTGTGGGGAATCGGGGGCGCGATCCTGTTTCGAGAGCGCATGCAGGACGCCGCGGACACGTCGGCGTTCAGCGCGGCCGTGGTGCACGCCCGGGGCATGAACATCCTCGTGATCCTGAACGTGATCATGTGTGCGCTGGCCGCGATCGAAGCCGGCCTCCACACCGCGAAGGACGGCGTCCGGGCGGCGGCGACCGCGGCGGACATCACCTGCGGCATCTGCATCGCGACGCTCGGCGAGTGCGGCTGCTGCGACTCGTGCACGTACGTGTTCCCGTACGAGTCGGCGGCGAGCACCGCGAGCCGCGTCTACGACGCCGGCCACCGCCTGATCGATCCGCTGATGTCGCTGATGCACACCACCGCGCAGGCGGTCCGGACCGGGGCACCCATCGCCGGCGAGGCTTTGGTGGTGGGCTACTCGCGGTCGAACCCGTACAGCCCCACGACCTCGATCGGCACCATGATCCCGCTGGGCGCGAACCTCCAGGCGGAGGACGACCCGACGAACGACCCCTGCGATGACCGCGTGTACTGGCCCGCGGCAGCCATCGCCGGCACCGCGTCGCTGCTCGAGATCAGCTTCAACGTGAGCGCCTACTACGGCGCCGGCATGGCCGTGGCGATGATCTTCGACCACAAGGACAACTCGCGCGAGTACTGCCCGGATTACTTCCAGCGGGTGCCGGAGGACTCGCACCTCGGCGAGGAGCCCTTCCAGCTTCGCACGGTGATGTACGGGGACTCGCCGTTCCGCTGGACGCGCGGCGGCGTGCTCATGGCGAACTGGGGCAACGACTCGTCGTCCTCCACGTCCATCTACGACGCGCTCGGCCTGGCGACGCGCCTCAGCTTCGCGCAGTCCGAGTACTTCTACGACAACGTGAACGACGACCCCCACGAGGACTACCTCTGGCACCAGCGCTGGCGCGGACGGCTGCGTCGCTTCCGCGTCGGCGGCGGCGGGGTCGGGAGCTGCACGATTCCGGGCTGTGACTTGCTCGAGACGGTCAGCGGAATGGTGGTGCACTGACATGCGCTCCGAGCACGCCCAAGGCGCCTCCGGG
Source organism: uncultured Sandaracinus sp. (assembly GCA_903828805.1). GTDB lineage: Bacteria > Myxococcota_A > Polyangia > Polyangiales > Sandaracinaceae > Sandaracinus. The sequence continues at coordinate 6,096 of CAIKNO010000087.1, forward strand.
CGGAGCTGCCGCGACGCCGCGGCCCGGGCAGCCACGCCCGGACGGCCGGTGCAGGTCGAAGGCCTGTCCTTCGGGCCCGAGGGCCCGCGTCCCGGCGTGGGCGCCCGGCTCCGGGGCCGGGTTCGCGGGCTCATCGAGGATCGACACGGCGCAGTGATGACCGAAGCGGTGCTGATGCTCCCGGTGATGATCCTCATCTGGGGGATCATCCTCTACATCCACACCGGCTTCCGCGAGGCGCAGGGCAACATCGCCGCGGTTCGGAGCGAGGCGTGGGTCCACGGGTTCGGCGCGTGCAACAGCAGCGCCACCTCGCCGGCGGAGTTCGCCGACGTGGGCGCGTTCGACGGAGAGAGCAGCAGCGGTGGGGGCATGGACCTCGGCTCGGCGCTGCGCTTCGTGTCCTCGACGCTGTTCATGCTCGACGAGTTCAAGGCGTCGCGGACCCGCGACGTGACCCGGCCGACCTCGCTCGGCGGCGACACCCACACGCTCCGGTGGGAGCTCATGATGCTCTGCAACGAGCCCACCCGGCCCGACCAGGATCCGCTCTGGAACATGTGGACGGACCTGGGCTTCTCGGCGATCGGCGGCTGATGGGCCGGGCACACCGGCCTGCGAACCTCGACGACCTGGATGGCTCCGGGCGTCTCTTGCCTCGGACGGAGCACGCGTGACCGACGAACAGCCTTCCCCCGCCGAAGTCCAGCCCCCGTCTCCCGTCGGCGCCGGCCGCCGCACGCTGAAGGTGCGCCCCGAGGGCGTGCTGCCGAAGGTGGTGCGGCTCGCCACGTTCCTGGCCTGCGTCACCTGCGTCTTCGGTGTCGTGGGCTATCGTCGCGTCCGCGGTCAGCTCGGCGAATCGCTGCTCGGGGCCGGCGCGCAGATGGCGATGGTCGACGACGTGGAGCGGCAGGACGCTCCGCGTCGACTCCTCTTGAACGGTCAAGAGGTGCACTTCAGCACCGGTGTGTCCTCGCTCGGCGTCGACGCGCTGCTGGACCGCTTCGAAGCCCGCTGCGAGCAGCTCGACGCCGGGCTGATGGAGGAGCTCCAGGACTCCCTGGCGCGCCGTCCCGACCCCGCCCGCGAGGCGAGCGCGGCGGAGGCGGACGGCCCCGTCCTGCGCGACGAGAACGGCGGGCAGGGGTATGTCGCCTGCGTCGAGCTCGGGCGCGAGCGCGTGCCGCTCGCGAGCCTCCTCGAGCGGGTGCAGCGGTTCGAGCAGTCCCACGATCTTCACGACCTCGGTGACCTCCGCTACCTCTACGCCGAGCCGATGGCCGACGGTCGGCGCACGCACTTCGTGACCGTCTGGACCGAGGGTTCGCTGCGCTTCGACGCCGTGTTTCCCGAGGAGGGCGATGCACAGGGAAGCGACCTTCGCCACGTCCCCCGCCCGCCGGGCAGCCGCCGGACGTTGTCGGCCTTCGAGACCGGCGATGCGCAACGGGCAATCTTCTACGAGACGGACGAGCTCGACGAAGGAGCCCTCGGGCGCTTCTACCGCCGCGAGCTCCCCGGACTCGGCTGGACCCTGCTCGAATCCCCCGACGCCGCACGGCCCCGAGGGGCCGGCGACGTGACGCCCGCGCTGGTCGCGCAGCGCGGGACCCAGCTCCTGTGGATGACGTTCTCGACCGACCTCCGTGGCCGGGTGCGCGCCGCGTTCGTCGAGACCGGCGCTCCCGACGCCACGCCTCGAAGTTCGGACAGCGACGACGCGGTCGGCGGCGGATGATGGCCCGCCCCTCGACGCCGACGACGCTGCCCCACGACCCTTCCTCGGCACGCCGCGCGGCGGTCCCGGGCGGAGCGGACGCGGGTGGCCGTTCGGACCGCGACCGTTCGGACCGCGGCCGTTTGGACCGCGACCGTGCGGTCCGCGCGGCGCATGGCCTCGCCGCCGTGGCGCTGAGCGCCGCGGGCTGCCTCGCGACGATGGGCTCGCTCGGCTGCGGAGGCGATCCGCCGCGGCGCCCGGCACCTGCGGCCGCCGCC
>CAIKNO010000088.1 GCA_903828805.1 uncultured Sandaracinus sp.
CTTCGCACGACGCGAACGCGATGGCCGCGCTCCACGAGCGCCTGGGCCACCCGAGGCCCGACCTGACCCGCTCCGAGGACGACGTGCAGCTCACCCATGACCTGACTCCTTCTGTGCTGAAGGAGGATGACGCTTGCGACGACGCCGTCCATGATGTTTCTTCGCACTCTCGTATTGCGATTTCGCAAGCATCGAGGAGACCTCATGTCAGTCCCCTTCTTGTCCTCCTGGGACCAGGTCCGACTCTTCCTCGCGCTCATGCGGGCACGCTCGCTCGCGGGCGCCGGCAAGCGCGTCCAGCTCGACGCCTCGAACGTCAGCCGGCGACTGGTCCGACTCGAAGCGGAGATGGGCATCCCACTCTTCGACCGCACCCGAGGTGGGCTCGTGCCCACCAGCGCCGCGGAGAACCTGCTCCCGCATGCCGAGGAAGTGGAGCTTGGAATGGCGCGCTTCGCGGCCGCGGGCGCGCAGGTCGAGACGGCCGTCGAAGGGGTCGTGCGGGTCACCGCGCCGCCCGGCGTCGCCGACACGTTCGTCGCGCCGCTGCTGACGGAACTCCACGCGCGACACCCGCGCCTCTCGATCGAGCTCGACGCCAGCGTGGGCTACGCGGACCTGACCCGGCGGGAAGCGGACCTGGCCCTCCGCACGGTGCGCCCCGAGCGCGGCGAGCTGCTCGTCGCCCAGCTCGTCGCCACGCGGGAGCGGCCCATGGCGTCGGCCGAATACGCGCGCGACGTGGGCCGCCTCGCCGCCTTCGAGGACGCGCGCTGGGTCGCATGGGGCGACGAGCTCGCGCACCTGCCCGGGCCGCGCTGGCTCAGAGCGCACGCGCCCTCCGTCGTCCCCGTGCTGCGCAGCAACCACTTCTCGAGCGTGCTCGCCGCGACCCGCGCGGGGCTCGGCGTCGCGGTGCTGCCGGAACCCTACCTGCGGACGGGGTTGGTGCCGATCGCCCATGGGAAGGCGCTCTCGGGGGCCTGGGCGACGCTGCCGTCGACGGAGCTCTGGCTCGTCGCCCACCGGGCGCTGCGTCACGTGCCGCGCGTCGCTTCGGTGTGGGAGTTCTTGTCGGAGAAGCTCGGGGCCTTTGCCCTCGACGGGGTCAGGCCGCGCCGGAGGGCGTCCGGAGGTCGGAGGTGACGCGGCCGTCGACGAGCGTCACCACGCGGTCGCAGCGCGCCGCGAGCGCCACGTCGTGGGTCACGATGACGAACGCGGTGTTGCGCTCGGCGTGCATGCGCCGGAACAGCCGGAAGACCTGATCGGCGTTCTCGGTGTCGAGGTTGCCCGTCGGCTCGTCGGCAAACACGAGGCCCGGCTGCGCGACGAGGGCCCGGGCGACGGCGACGCGCTGCTGCTCACCTCCGCTGAGGGTGCGCGCGGAGGCGTCGGCCTTGGCCTCGAGACCCACCGCGCGCAGCGACTCGAGGGCCCGCGGGCGAAGCGTCGCGCGCATCGATCCGGACGCGAGCGCGAGGGGGATGCGCACGTTCTCCTCGGCCGTGAGCGAGGGGATGAGGTGGTGGAACTGGAAGACGAAGCCGAGCCTCTCCCGGCGAAGGCGAGCGCGGCCCGCGTCGTCCAGCGCGCCCGCGTCGAGCCCCGAGAGCCGCACCGTGCCCTCGCTCGGGGTCTGCAGCAGGCCGAGGACGTGCAGCAGGGTGCTCTTGCCGGAGCCGGAGGGACCGACCAGGGCGACGAACTCGCCGGCCTCGACCCGCAGGTCGACGCCGCGCAGCACCTGGGCTTCGGACGCCCCGGCACCGAAGCGCTTCGTCACGCCCTCGACCTCGAGGACGGCAGGCTCACTCATTGCGGATGGCCTCCACGGGATCGAGCCGCGCCGCCCGCCGCGCTGGGGCCACCGCGGCTGTCCAGCCGACCGCGGTGGCCACGGTGACCGCCCGCACGAAGAGCCACGGCCCGAGCTCGACCGGAAACGTCGGAGATCCGTCGGGGTTCTCGACCTGCCGGCTGAACGCGAGGGCGAGGCCCGCCCCGAGGAGCGAGCCCGTCACGGACGACGCGAGGCCGACGATCACGCCCTGCAGCAAGAAGACGCCGACGACCCGGCCGCGCGGCGCGCCCATCGCGCGCAAGATGCCGATCTGACGGCCGCGCTGCACGACCGAGACCGCGAGCACGCTCGCGATGCCGAGGGCCACCGCGACGATGACGAAGAACTGGATGAGCATGCTCGATGCGCTCTGTGAACTCAGCGCGACCAGGAGCTGGCCGTTCCTGGCCATCCAGCTCTCCGCGTCGAGCCCCGTGCGATCGGCGATGCGGCGGGCTGTCCGCTCGGCCTCGAAGACCTCGGAGACGGCGACATCGAGTCGGGACGCGCCCCCGACGAGGTCGAGGAGGGTCTGTCCGGTCCGCATCGCGACGAGGACCCAGCGCTCGTTCACGTCGCGGTTGCCGAGGTCGAAGAGGCCCTCGACCCGGAGGGTCTCCGGCTCCCGCTGCGCGGCTTGAAGGCGGATGCGGTCGCCGACGCGAACCCCGAGATCGGCCGCGAGGGCCACGCCGAGGACGGCGCCCGTCGCCGAGACACCGAAGCGACCGGAGCGCAGGTGCGCCTCGACCGCGTAGATTCGACCGAAGCTGCGCGCGTCGACCCCGAGCAGCGTCACGCTCCTTCGGGTCGTGCCGCGAAGCGCGAACGCGGCGCCGACCACCGAGGGCGCCACCGCCGTCACGCCCGGCATCGAGGCGACCTCCAGTTGCCGTGCGGGCCAGTCGACGATCGATCGGAGGCGGCGCGGCGCCCGCTCCACCGCGGCGACCACGAGCGTGTCCCCGGGTCGCGGCCGGAGCGCGCGCGCGACCTGCTCCGCGGGGCGCACGACCACGTGGGCCTGGGTGCCGAGGGTCTGCCGCACGAGCGAGGTCGAGAGCCCCGCCATCAACGCCGAGAGGAACACCATCACGGCGATGCCGACCGACGCTCCGACCACGATGAGCCCGGTCTGCAGCCGGCCGTCACGGAGGAAGCGCCACGCGAGGAAGATCTCGATCGGCATGATCACTCCAGCTCGACCCGCACGGCATCCCCCGGGGACAGACCGAGGTCACCCTCGCGCAGGACCACCTCGCCGTCCCGGAGTCCGTCGAGGATCTCGACCGCATCGAGCCCGCGCACGCCGAGGCGCACCGGCCTGCGCTCCACCCGGCCCGACCCGACGACGAAGACCCACGGAGCCTCGGTGCCCACGCCGTGGAGGGCGCCGGATGGGACCGCCAGCGCCGAGGGACGGCGTGCGACCTCGATGTCGATCGAGACGGTCATGTCGGTCCACAACCCCGAGGTCGCCTCGGTGGGCTCGAGGCGAACCTCGATCGTGCCGCGCATCGGATCCACGGCCCCCGCGATGAACGACACGCGCGCCGGGAACGTTCTCTCGGGGAAGGCGTCCGGACCGACGAGCGCGGGCTGACCTGTCGCGAGCTGCGCGAGGCTCGACTCGTCGGGATCGGCCCGCACCTGGGGTGGTCCGTCCGCGGCCAGCACGAAGAGGCGTTGTCCACCGGCCACGACATCCCCGGGCTCGACGTCCCTCGACACGAGGACGCCCGCACACGGGGCCCGGACCACCCGCTCCTCGACGCGGACCCGGGCCGAGGCCACCTGCGCCGCGGCGACGTCCAGGGACGCGGTCGCGGCGCGCACGCCGAGGACGTTCGAGGCCTCGATGCGCGCGGCCTCACGCACGCTCCGGGCGCGCTCGACCTCGAAGCGGGCCCGCGCGAGTTCTTCCGGGGTCACGCCGCCCGAGCGCTCGAGCCGGGCGAGGCGGTCCTCGGCCATCGCCACCTCGGTGCTCGCCTGCAGCGAGGCGTGTCCGGCGACCGCGCGGTCGGGGCCGCGCGCCTGCGCGAGCCGCACGCGCGCCTGACGTGCGCCGGCCTCGGCGCCCGAGAGGGAGGCGACGCTCTCCGCGGCGTCGAGCTGCGCCAAGGTCTCGCCCGCCGCGACGTGCTGACCGTCGAGCGCGTGCACCGCGACCACGCGCCCCGCGACGAGCGCGGCGATCTCGATCCTCGCGGCGGGCAGCACCCGCCCGCTCAGCACCACGCTCTCCACGAGCATGCGGCGCGTCGCCCGCACCCCGGCCACGCGCGGCGGGCGGGTCCACCAGAGCACGAGCGCGGCCACGGCCCCGAGCACCGCGAGCACCCCGAGCGCCGCCGCCACGGTCCGCGCCCGGTGCTTGGGGAGGGTCGACGACAAGGCAGGACGTCCCCGGCATGCGAGGGCCCGCGCTCGATGCCCGACGCGCGACGCGCGAAGGGCCGAGGCGGCACGCGGGCGCGCACGCCCGTGCCGTCCTTGGCGTGGCTCCCTGCGTCGCGAACACAAGTCCGCAGCGCACGACCCGCACGGCCTTCAGGGCCGCAGGCCGGAGAGGAACGACTGCACGCTCGCGCCCTGCGCCTCGCGTCGCGCCTCGCAGAGGGTGATGGCCTCGAGGGTCGCGCGGAGGTTGCGCGGCGCGCCGGGCAGCGCACCGACCCGGGGCTCGAAGAAGGCCCGCACGGCCTCCCGGTGCTCGGCGTCGCAGAAGCCCGAGAAGAGGCCCGGCAAGGAGCCCCCACGGGTCGTCGCCACGCGCGCCGCGAGGCCCTCGAAGTGGGTCGACAGCCAGGCCCACGCGCGCGCGCGTCCTTCGGGGTGCTCCGCCTGCACCGCGAGCGGCACCGTCACCTCGTTCACACGCAGGCGCGGGTCGAGGGCCAGGTCGAGCGCGCGGCCCGCGAGGACCGGGTCTTCGGTGCTCGCGAGGGCGGCGAGCAAGCGCCCGCGCAGCACCGCGTCCTCGGTCGCGAACAGGTGCCCTTGCACGGCGTCGAAGAAGGCGGCGTCCCCCTCCTGCACCGCGGCGACCATCGCGACCCCGACGAGGTCGCTCGACACCGCGTCCCGGTGCAGCGCCCCGTCGCCGTCCGCCCCGACGAGGGCACGGCCGCGGCGCACCGCCTCCGCGCGCACGCCCGCATCGCGGGCCGTCACGGCGAGGAAGCCCATGATGTCTCGGCGCACCAGCCGGGTCTCTCCGTCTTCGCCGTCCCGGGGCGCGAACCCGAGGCTCCGCGCCCGCGCGCGGTAGAGCCCACCCGCCCACCTCCGCGATGCGGCGCGCTGCTCGGGTCGCGCGTGCTCGTCGAGGATCGCCCCCGCGAGCATCATCGGCTCGGTGAGCACCGTCCGGGTCGGGTCGGCCGCGGGCCGCACCATCGCCGCGAGCACGTCGGCCGCCGGGACGGCGCCGCTCGTGAAGGCCGCCCGGAGGTTGTTCGCGACGCTGGTGCGCTCGAGGGGAGAGAGCGCGTCCCACCCGCGGCCCAGCAGCGAACGGAGCCCTTCGGACGGGAGGGACCATCGGTAGTAGCCGTGCGCGCCGGCGTTCGGCATCACCCACGCAGGGCAGCCGCGGGCCTCGTCGAGGGCGAGCGTGCCGGTGTCGCCCTCGAGCAGGGTGCACGACGTCTGCACCTCCCGACCGGCGGGGTAGCGGACGCACACGGGCACGCTCCACGGGCGCGCACGGACCGCCGACGATCCGAGCGGGACGAAGCGCGACTGCGCGAGGCGCACCTCGGAGCGCCCCGCCTCGCAGCGGAGCTCGGCCTGCACCAGCGGCACGCCGGGCTGCTCGAGGAAGGTCAGGAACGGCGACGTGACGTCCCTGCCAGCGACCTCGCTGAGCGCGCCGAGGAGGTCCTCGGTGCGCGCGGTCGCGAAGCGATGCTGCCGCAGGTACACCCGGATCCCCTCGCGGAACACGTCGGGGCCGATCCACTGCTCGAACATCGACAGCACGGCCGCGCCCTTCTGGTACGTGATGCCGTCGAACGCGTTGCGGATGTCGTGGTCGGTCTCGATCGGCTGCCGCACTTGCCGCGCGGCCTCGAGCGCGTCCTGACCCATCGCGCCGTGCGTCCCGCCGAGCGCACCGAGCTCCGCGTGCATGTCGGGATGCGTCTGCATCAGCACCACCGTGGTCATCCACGTGGCGAACGCCTCGTTGAGCCAGATGTCGTCCCACCACGGCATCGTCACGAGGTTGCCGAACCACTGGTGCGCGAGTTCGTGCGCCATCACGCCGGTGAACGAGCGCACCTGATCTTCGGGCGGCTGGTCTCCGAGCAGCAAGAGCTGCTCGCGGAAGGTGATGGCCCCGGCGTTCTCCATCGCCCCCGACGCGAAGTCGGGCACCGCGATGATGTCGAGCTTGTCGTAGGGGTACGCGGTGCCGGTGTACTCCTCGAGCGCGGCGAGCAGGGCGGGCGTGTGGGCGAGCGCGTGGCGCAGTTCCGGCCCTCGACCGCGGGCCGCGATCCCCCGGAACGGCAAGGGGTTCGAACGCACCGCGCCCGCCGCGATCGGGGTCGCTTCGATGACGTCGAGCGGACCCACGGCCATCGCCAGCAGGTAGGTCGGCAGGGGCTCCGTCGTCGCGAAGCGCACCCGGCGCAACCCACCCGCGACCGGCGTGGAGTCCAGCTCCCGCGTGTTGGCGATCGCCACGTCGTCCTGCCGGACCGTCAGCTCGATGTCGAACGGCGTCTTCCACCGCGGCTCGTCGAACCCCGGAAACGCCAGGCGCGCGCTCGTCGATTCGAACTGCGTGAAGGCGTAGTGATCGGACCCGACGTCGACCCGATAGAGCCCCGCGAGCTGCCGTCCGAAGGGCGCCTCGAACACCAGGTGTAGCTCGACGACGCCCGGTCCTTCGGGCCGCGCGAACCGGAGGGCCGCGACCTCGGGGCGCTCCGCCGACGTCGTCCACGTCGCCGGCACCGCCGCCTCCACGCCGGGGCGCGACACCGTCGCCGACGACACGGTCATGGCGCTTCCGTGCATCCATACCCGCTCGGTCGGCGCGTCCAGACGCACGCGGATCCACACCTCGCCGGAGAAGCGCTCGGACGCCGGGTCGACCGTGAGCGCGAGCCGGTAGTGCTCGGGGGACACGCCCTCGGGCAGCGGCCCGGCAGGAGGCGGGTCGGCCGCGGCCACGGTCTCCGACCCCGGCGCGACGGGCGCCGGTTCGAGCGAGGCCGTCGCAGGGCCCGGGACCGCGCTTCCACAGGCCGAGAGCCACGCCAGCATCGCGGACGCCGCGAAGGCACGGAGACCTGTGCGCACGAGGGAGAAGGGTCGGTGCATCGCGCGCGTATAGCGCGCCCTCGAGGCCGCGCCCAGACTGCCCCCATGCGTCACGTCCTGCGCAGCGCGCTCGGCCTCGCCCTCGGGCTGCTCGGCCTGATCTGCGGGGCGTGC
>CAIKNO010000089.1 GCA_903828805.1 uncultured Sandaracinus sp.
CCGGCGGGATTCCGCTCGCCGGTCGGGCTCCCGACGCTGACCCTCCGGCAGGTCGTCAGCCTCGACCCCGCCACCGCGGGGCGGGGTCTGCAGGTGGGCATCCAGTGTTCGCCGACCCATCGCCACGGGGTCATCGTCGTCCGCGCGGCCGGCGAGACGGCGCAGGCCAACCTCCCGGTGATGGTCGCCGGGCGCGAGGTCGCCCGCACCGACGCGTCGGGGACCGCCCACGTGGCGCTCGACATGGAGCCCGGCGCGACCTTCCAGGTCTTGCTCGCGACCGCCGAGAATCCCCTGCTCCGGCCAGCGAATCCGCGGCGCGACTTCACCTTCCAGGATCAGGACGATTACTTCGTGTTCGACCAGCGCTTCGAGGTCGAGGTGCCTCGGCGGGTGGTCCGCCGGCGTCCGCCTCCCGCGCCCGTGGCGCCGCAGGTCGTGTTGCCGGTGCGCCTCGGGCCGGTCCGGCGCTGAGCGCACCCGGAGCGGTGACGGATGGAGAGCGCTGCGCCGACCGTGCATGCGATGCGGCTCGAGCTGGAGGAGCTCGCCGAGCAATTGCGCTACCACGAGGCCGCCTACCGCGCGGGCCGGGCCGAGATCCCGGACGCGGCGTTCGACGACCTCTTCGACCGCTACGCGGAGCTCGCCGACGCGCTCGGGGTACCGGCCACGGAGCGCCTCGATGCGCGTCCGGGCTCCGACCACACCGAGGGGTTCGCCGAGGTCGAGCACCGGATCCCGATGCTCTCCCTCGAGAAGCTCACCCCGAACCGCAAGGACGGGCGCGGAGAGCCGATGGCGCTCGACGCCCAGCTCGCGCTCTGGGTCGAGCGGCGGCGTCAGGATCTCGAGCTCGCGAAGGACGCTCGGCTCCCCCTCTTCGTCGAGCCGAAGATCGATGGCATCAGCGTGTCGTTGCGGTACGAGGCGGGCCGTCTCGTGCAGGCCGTCACGAGGGGAGACGGGCGCAAGGGCGACGACATCACCCGTCAGATCCAGCGGGCGCGCGCGGTGCCCGACCGGCTCGTCGACGTCGAGGGCAGCCTCGAGATCCGCGGGGAACTCTACTGGCCGCGGCCCGCGTTCGAGGCCCACAACGCCCGGCTGAAGGCGTCGGGCGAGGAGCCGATCGCCAACCCCCGCAACGGCACCGCGGGCATGATCAAGCGCAAGGAGCTCGCGGGGCTCGAGGACGCGGGCCTCGCGTCGTTCCTCTACCAGGTCCCGTGGTCGTCGGGCGTGGCCCTGCCCTCGACGCAGAGCGGGGTGTTGCGGTGGCTCGGCGAGCGCGGCGCGCCGGTGTACGCGGGGCACACGGCGGTGCTCGAGGACGTGGCCGCGGTCGTCGCGCACTGCGAATCGTTCGGTCGGCTCCGAGGCACGCTCGCGTTCGACATCGACGGGATGGTGGTCAAGGTCGAGGAGCTCAAGCACTACGCGGTGCTCGGCGCGACGGGGCACCATCCCCACTGGGGCATCGCATACAAGTTCCCGCCCGAGCGCAAGGCGACGGTGCTGCGCGGGGTCGAGCTCGGCGTCGGCAAGAGCGGCAAGATCACGCCGGTCGCGCTGCTCGAGCCGGTCGGCCTCGCGGGCACGGTCGTGTCCCGCGCGAGCCTGCACAATTTCGTGGAGGTCGCGCGCAAGGACATCCGCGTCGGGGACACGGTGCTCGTCGAGAAGGCCGGGGACATCATCCCCCAGGTCGTCGACGTCGTGAGGTCGCTGCGCCCTGAGGGCGCGGAGGCGATCGCCCGGCCGACGCATTGTCCGGCCTGCGGCGCGTCGGTCGTGGTCGAGGAGATCTTCATCCATTGCCCCGACCCCGGCTGTCCGGCGCAGCGGCGGGAGCGCTTGCTGCACTTCGGTCAGCGCCGCGCGATGGCGATCGACGGCCTCGGGGAGTCGCTGGTCGATCAGCTGGTGGAGACGCTCGGCATCACGCGGCCCGACGCGCTCTTCGGGCTCGAGGTGGCGCAGCTCTCGGGCCTCGAGCGGATGGGCCGGAAGAGCGCGGAGAACCTCGTCCGCGCGCTCGACGCGGCCCGCGGTCGAGGCCTCGCCAAGGTGCTCTACGCGCTCGCGATCCGGCACGTCGGCGAGACCATGAGCGACGATCTCGCGGCCTATTTCGGAAGCGCCGAGGCCCTGCTCGCGTTCGCGCGGAGGTACGTCGAGGGCGATGCTTCGGCCGTCGCGTCGGTCGCGCCCGAGTCGGGCAGCGGGGCGATCGAGGGGCTGGCGCGCAAGACGGCCGACGTGATCTTCCGGGAGCTCGACTCGGCGCCGGTGCGCGCGGTGTTCGCGGGGCTCGCCGCCGCCGGGGTGAAGCTCGACGCGCTGCGGGCCGTGCGGGTCGAGCGGGAAGGGGTCGCGGGCAAGACCTTCGTCCTCACCGGGACGCTGCCGACCCTCAAACGGGACGCGGCCGCCGAGATGATCAAGGAGGCGGGCGGCAAGACCGCGGGCTCGGTCTCGAAGAAGACCGACTACGTCGTCGCCGGGGACGACGCGGGCAGCAAGCTCGACAAGGCGAAGGAGCTCGGCGTCGCGGTGCTCGACGAGGCCGCGTTGCTCGCGCTCCTGGGCCGCGCATGACCGATCTCGCCGCTGCGTGCCCGGTGTGGCCCGGCCTGCCCGCAGACGCCGGGGCGGATCTGCGGGCGCGCCGCGCCGCGCTCGCCTCGGCGTCGGACGATGCGCTCACCGCGCACCTCGTCGGCCTCGCGCTCGGCGTGCGCGCGGTGGGGCCGGACGCGCTCGAGGCGCTCGCGTCGGCGGCCGGCCTGCCGCTGGGCGAGGTCGTCGCGTCGCCGTTCGCGGTGCGGATGGTGGCGATGGCGGTGGAGCACGGCGCGTTCACGGTGCACGGAGACCTGCGCCACGTGCTCTCGTGGCCCGACGCGCTGCAGGGCGAGGAGGGGACCTTCGATCCCGACCACGGGGTGTGGGACCGCGGGGTCATGCACCGCGGGAAATATCAGCAATTCCTGCAGGACGAGCCGTGCGCGACGTTCCACCCGGAGCACGTGTCGAAGTGGGGCCCCCACGAGCTGATGCACCGCGCGTGCGGGTTCTTCCTGCGGCCCGGGATGTCGCGGTGGGAGCACTACCTCGGGGCGCGCATGAACGAGGTCTTGCCGGTCGTCACCTGGTACGGGTTCGAGCAGGCGATGCGCCTCGACGAGGGCGCGTTCGATCGCGCGGCGTCGGGCCGAAAGCCCGAGGCGCATCGGTCGGAGGCGCGATGGCTCGACGAGGAGGCGAGCGCCCTCGAGGCGCGGGCGCGCGCCGCGGTGCCACGGCTGCGCGAAGGGCTCGCGCACCTCGAGCGGGAGCTCGCGGCGATCGACGAGGAGATGGCGACCGGGCGAAGGGTCGTGCTGCCGCATCCGGTGCTCGACGCGTCCGGCGACGCGCTCGCATACGTCGCGGGGCATCACGCGCGGCTGCTCGCCGCGGCGCCTGCGCTCGGCGCGCTCGTGCCGCGCTCGGCGGGGCGCTTCGAGGAGGTCGGCGCCTACCGCCGCGCGATCGAGGCGAAGGCCGACGCGCTGCTCTTCGCGCCCATCACGTTCGACGCGGAGACGGTGACGGTGCGCCGCGATGCGCGGAGGCTCTGGGACCTGGCGCAGCGCGGGCTGCAGCTGGGAGGCCGAGCGGCGCGGGGCGTGGCCGCGCTGTGCCCGGAGCTCGGGGCGGAGCTCGAGGCGGCCTTCGAGCGGGGCGCGCCTGTGGCGGTCGAGCCCTGGCGGGCGCGGCTCCTGCGCGCGTGCGGCACCGAGTCGAAGACGGTGGGCGCCACGGGGGGCGGGGGCGACCAGGAGAGGGGCCTCGTTCAGCTCGCTGAGGGGCTCGCGTCGTGTGCGCCCGTCTCGGCGAAGGCGCGGGGCGCCGGGGCCCCCTCGCGGCTCGCGGGGTTCGCCGCGTCCCCCTCGATGCTCCGGCGTGCGCGGCTCGGGGCGCGGTGGGCCGCGTTCCTCGCCGTCGAGGGCACCGAGGAGCACGCGGAGCTGGCGCGCTTCGAGGCGGCGTTGGCGGACGCCGGTCCGGGCGACGATCGCGTGGAGCGTCTCTCGGAGCTGGACGCGCTGCCGGCGGAGCTCGCGGGCGTGCAGATCGTCGCGAGCACGGCGTTCCGCGACGTGCGCTTCACGCTCGACGTGGCGGCGCTCCATGCCGGGGGCCGTGGCAAGGCGGGGCCGCACGACCTCTTGATCGGCGCGCACCGCGGCGAGGTGGCGGTCGTGCCGGCGCCCGCGCACGTGCGGGCCGCGCTCGCGTGGCTGGCGGCGGGCCCGCAGCCGGCGCTCGACGTCGTGGCGCGGCTCGAGGCCGCGTCGGTCGAGCCGGGATGGCCGGCCGACGGCCGCGCGTGGCTCGAGGAGCTCGTCGAGGCCGGCGTGGTCGGTTGGTTTTCCGTGCTCGAGACGGGATCGACCGACCGGCCTCGGTCGCAGCCACTCCCCTGAGCGCGCGCCCGGCCACGGGTCCGACGACCTCGAGTGAAGCCGCGCGCCGGGCCGCTCCTTCACAGCCCTCGTGCACCCACGCACGCGCGACCCGTTCTGCGCGCAGCGCATGGACCTCGCCACATCGTGCGCCCGTTGCCTCCTCTGCTCGCTCGAGCCCCCTGTGAAGCACCGCGCGCCCTCGACGGACCGCCGACCACGCCGCATGCGATTGTCACGCGGCGGTACGGGGCCGCTCATGCGGACGACCCGTTCTCGAGCTCACGTCCATGCCGTCGGACCTGCGCGCCGAGGCGCGCGCCCAGGACGCGGCCGAGCACGCTGCGGCCCCGTGACCGGCGCCTGCCGGTGGACGGATCCAGGGTGCGTCATGGCTCGTACGCCGCCGTGATCACCTCGACAATCCATCGGACGCTGTCCGCGTTGGGGGCGTCGGACTCTTCATGGTTCGCCGCGGACTGGAACCTGAAGATGTTCTCGC
>CAIKNO010000090.1 GCA_903828805.1 uncultured Sandaracinus sp.
GCCCACGACGGACGGGGTCGATGTCGTGGCCCTTGGCCGTGACCACGCGCTCGTGCGTTGGGCGTGTTCGGCGGCGGGCTGTGGCGAATCGCAGACGGTGGCGACCGAGGCACATCATTTTTCCGTCGCTCACGCTTCAGGAACGACCTTGGTCGCGTGGAGCGGGGACCGAGCCCATCCGCAGGTCCGGGTCGCGCGGCTCCGAGGGCCGTTGGTCGGCCCGGTGGAAATCCCATCTCCTTGCTGGGACACGGGGGAGGGCCTGTGCGGCAGTCCTCTGGTTCTCGCGGGCGATGGGCGCTTGCTCGTTGGCGCGAGAGCCGGGGCGGAACTCCTGCTCGTGGAGCTGACACCGACCGGGTTCTCGCGCCTCCCCGGATTGTGACCTGACGGGCGCCCCTCCTCCGCGGGCAGGCGATTCGTTCACCTGAAATGCGGTGGCGCGGCCGCTGTCGTAGGATGATTTGCCTTCAAGGAGCGAGTACTCGGATGACCACGGTACAGGTCGGGCTCGTGCCATTGCGCACGCCATGGGTGGGTCGTGAGGCCGAACTTCGCACGGTCGACGAGGCGCTCGAACGGGCCGTTGCCACCGGTCAACCGCAGACGGTGACCGTCGTCGGCGGTGCCGGAACGGGAAAAACGCGGTTGATGGACGAGGTGGTGGGGAGGATCGCTCACCACACTCCGAACGCGCGATGCTTCCGCGGCGCGGGGCGTGTGCACGGACCTGCCTTCGGCATCGTACAGAGGCTCCTCCGGCATCGATTCGGGCTCGTGGAGGGGACGAGCCTCGAGCTGCAGCGGGAGACCGTGCGGGCCGTCGTCTCCGAGGCTCTTGGTGCCGACGCTGCCATGGATTTTCTTCATTTCATCGGCGTCTACCTCGACCTTCGGTGGCCTGAATCTGCGTTCGCCAAGGCCTTCGAGGACGACCCGGACCAGGTGGCGCGCATCGGGCAGGCGGTCCTGCGTCGATTCTTCGAAGTCGATGCGGGCAGAGGCCCGCTGGTGCTGATGTTCGAGGACCTGCACCTCGCGAACGACGACTCGTTGGCCCTCGTCGAGTCGCTGGTGGCCTCCATGCATGACGCCCCGGTGCTGATGGTCGTCACGGCTCGCCCTGAGTTGCTCGCGCGTCGTCCAGAGTGGGGTGAGGCGGGGTCACCCGGTCACATGCGCATGGAGTTGATGCCGCTCGGACTCGACGACGCCGCGCGGATCATGCTCCATCTGCTCTCGCCCACGGAGGACCCACCGGAGGCGCTCGTCGATGCGGCCGTCGAGGTCGCGGGGGGGAATCCTTATCTGCTGGAGCAGATGTTTCGTGCCTTCTTGTCGAGCGGCACGGTCGTGCCGCGCGACGACGGCCCGTGGATCGTGCACCTCGAACGGCTCGACGACGCGCAGCTTCCGCTCTCCGTCGAGGACGCCGTCACGGCGCGGATCTCGGCGTTGACCGCGCCGGAGCGCGAGCTCCTCGAACTCGCGTCGATCGTGGGGGGCGTGTTCTGGCTCGGCGCGCTGGTCACGCTCGGCCGCATGGGACGGGCGGCGCCCGACCTCTGGGGGGGCGCCGAGGACCTGGCCGGTCACGTCCGAGATCTGCTCGCGGGCCTGGCGGAGCGGGACTACGTGCTGCCAATCCCCGGCTCGGCCATGGCGGGTGACGAAGAGTTCGCGTTCAAGCACAACCTCGAGCGCGAGGCGCTCTACCGACTCGCAGGTCCTACCCAGGCCCGCCGCGCCCATCGAACCTTCGCAGAATGGTTCGAGGTCCGGCTCACCGAGCGCACCGAGGAGCAGTGCGAGTTGCTGGGCTTCCAGTACGAGCGGGCCGGGGTTGCGAGGAAGGCGGCGGAGTATCTGCTGGCGGCAGGCGATCGCGCGCGCGCTCGATACGCGAACACCAAGGCCGCGGAGTACTATCGTCGGGCGCTGCCCCTCCTGGGGGACGACGACGTGGTACGTCAGCTCGAGGTTCACCACCATCACGGAGACGTGCTGCAGCTCGCGGGTCGCAACGACGAAGCGATCGCGAGCTTCCGCACGATGCTCGCCCTCGCATGGCGGCTGGACCTGAAGGCGAAAGGCGGTGCCGCGCACAACCGGATCGGCCGCGTCTTTCGGGCGGTGGGACAGCTGGAAGAGGCGATGCGGCACCTGGGCACCGGCCACGCGCTCTTCGACGCGGTGCAAGATACCCGGGGGATCGCGAGTTCCCTCGACGACGTCGGCAAGGTGCACTGGATGCGCGGAGCCTACGACGCAGCCGAGCGGTTCATGCGGCAGTCGCTCGAACTCCGGAGGGAGTTGGGCGACCTGCGCTCAACCTCGCTCTCGCTCAACAACCTCGGACTCGTCTATCAGGACAGTGGGCGCTTCGCGGAAGCGTTGCTGGTGTATCGCGAGGCGCTGCACATTCGGGAACAGATTGGTGACAGGCCCGGGATCGCGCAGACCCTCAACAATCTCGGGACCATCCATCAGGACAGCGGTGACCACCCGCGCGCCACCGAGGTCTGGACGCAGGCCCTCGAGCACGCCCGCACGGTGGGGGACCGAATGCGGCAGGCGGTCATTCTCACGAACCTCGGGGAAAGCGCCTACCGACAACAAGAGCCGGATCGCGCCATCGAGGTCCTCCATGAGGCGGAGGCGCTCTCGTCCACCCTCGGGGACCGGATCCTCGAAGCGGAGATCCTCCGCGGTCTCGCGAAGGCGCACATGCTCCGCCACGATCTCCCGCAGGCCAGCGAATTCATCGGGCGGTCGATCACGCTCTTCGAGAGGGCCCGAAGCCGCCCCTTCCTCGCCGTGGCCGTCCGGACTGCGGCCGAGATCCGCGCCGCCTCCGGGCGTCACGCGCGTGCCGACGTCGAGGCGCGGGCGATGTTCGAGCGAGCCAAGGGCATGTTCGAAGAACTGGGAAACCAGATGGAGCTCGCGCGGACGTGTGATGCGTTCGCCTCGTTTCTCGAAGCCGACCCTGACTCGATCGGGGAAGCAGGGCGCGGCGAAGAGGCTCGGGCCCTCCGGCAGCAGGCGCGAGACATCGTGAGCGGCATGGGCGTGCCCACGCCGGTCCGAGGGACGCGGGATCCGCTCGGGGTCGAGCCGACGCCTCCGGGGACCGATTCGTTCGAGAACTGAGACGCCACTCGACGTGGGCTTCCGACGGGTCTCTCGAGAAGGAACCCCTGCTGGAACGCCGAGCAGCCGTGCGCTACTCCGACCTCGTGGAATCGTCCCGCCCGATCGAGGTCCCTGCGCCCGTTCTCGAACTCTGCGGGAGCCTCGCTCGGCACGGCTTTCAGGCATGGGTGGTCGGCGGTTGCGTACGCGACAGCCTGCGCGGGGTCCCGGTCGCCGACTGGGACCTCACCACCGACGCGACCCCCGAGGAGATGAGAAAGGTGTTTCGCCGCACGATCCCCACCGGGATCGAGCACGGCACGCTCACCGTGGTGCATCGAGGCGAGCACTACGAAGTCACGACGCTGCGAGGGGAGGGCACGTACACCGACGGTCGCCGCCCGGACC
>CAIKNO010000091.1 GCA_903828805.1 uncultured Sandaracinus sp.
CAGGCTCGCTGGAGATGCGGCCGGCCGCGCCGCGACCGGAGTCGGAGCCGCAGGAGCCGCCGCGGCCGGAGCCGCCGCAGGAGCCACCGCGGCCGGAGCCACCGCCGCCGGAGCCACCGCCGCCGGAGCCACCGCCGCGCCTGCACCGAGCTGGGCCAAGAGCCCCGAGATGTCCTCGCCCGCCTGCCCGAGGATGGCGACCGGATGATCGGGCTGCAGCGTGGCGCCCTCGGGCACGAGCACCTTGAGCAGCACGCCCTTGTCGAAGGCACGCCACTCCATCGTGGCCTTGTCCGTCTCGATCTCCGCGATGAGATCGTCCACGGCGAGCGCATCGCCCTCCTTCTTGGCCCAGCGCGCCAGCGTTCCCTCCTCCATCGTGGGGGAGAGCTTCGGCAATCCGACGATCTTCGCCATCTCTTGCGCGCTCCTCAGCCGAGGTACAGAACCTTGCGGATCGCCGCTTCGATGCGGTCCGCTCCGACGATCACCTGCGTCTCGAGGCCCGCCGCGTACGGCATCGGCACATCGAGGTTCGTCGCCCGGAGGACCGGCGCGTCGAGGTGATCGAACGCCTCGCGCTGCACCCGGTCCACGATCTCCGCGCCCGGCCCACCGAAGGGCCAGTGCTCGTGCACCACCACGCATCGGTGCGTCTTCTTGACGCTCGCCACGATCGAGTCGGTGTCGAGCGGCCGGAGCGTCCGAGGATCGATCACCTCGAGCTCGATGCCCTCGCGGGCGAACTTCTCCGCCACCTCGAGCACGGCAGGCGTCGGTCGCCCCCAGACGACGACGGTCGCGTCCTTGCCCTCGCGCGCGATCCGCGCCTTGCCGAACGGAATGGTCTCGTCCTCCGCGACCTCGGGCACGAGGCCCTTCGCGCCGTAGAGCGTCTCCCCCTCGAGGAACACGACCGGATTGCTCCCGCGAATCGCCGTCTTGAGCAGACCCTTCGCGTCCCGCGGCGTCGACGGATACACGACGTGAAGGCCCGGCACGTTGCAGTAGAAAGGCTCCACCGCGTGCGAGTGCTGTGAACCCACCTGACGCGCCGAGGCGTTCGGCCCGCGGAACACGATCGGCACGGAGAACTGCCCCGCGCTCATCTGGTACATCTTCGCCGCGTTGTTGACGATTTGATCGAACGCCACGAGCGAGAAGTTCCACGTCATGAACTCGATGACCGGCCTCAGCCCCGTCATCGCGGCGCCGACGCCCACGCCCGCGAAGCCCGCCTCGGCGATGGGCGCGTCGATGACACGCTCGGGACCGAACTGCTCGAGCAGCCCCCGCGTCACCTTGTACGCGCCCTGGTAGTAACCGACCTCTTCGCCCATCACGAAGACGCGCGGGTCACGCTCCATCTCCTCGGCCATCGCCTCCTTGAGGGCGTCCCGGTACGTGATCTCCCGCATCACAGTTCTCCCCCGGCGAGCACGAACTCACGCATCGAAGACTCCAGCGCCGGAGCGGCCTCGTCCGCGAACTTCAGGGCGTCCTGCACTTCCTCCTCGACCTGGGCATCGATGGCGGCGATGGCGGCCTCGCTGAAGCCCGCGTTCGAGAGCCGCTCACGACCCACACGGACGGGATCGTTCTTGGCCTTGCGCTCCTCGACCTCTTCCGACGTCCGGTATTTCCCAGGGTCGGACATCGAGTGACCGCGGAAACGATAGGTGAGGATCTCGATCAAGGTCGGACCCTCTCCACGGCGCGCGCGCTCGATGGCCTCCGACATGTGAGCCTGCACCACCACCGCGTCGTGCCCATCGAAGCGGTCGCGGGCCATCGAGTACCCGGGCGCCTTGTCCGTGAGGTCCCGCGCAGGGAGCGTGCGATCGAGCGGCGTCCCCATCGAATACAGGTTGTTCTCACAGACGAACACGATCGGCAGCTTCCACAGGCCCGCCAGCGACAGCCCCTCGTGGAACCCACCGATGTTCGTCGCGCCGTCTCCGAAGAAGCAGACCGTGACTTCGTCGGTCTTCAAGTACTTCGAACGGAACGCCACTCCGGATCCGAGCGCGCAGTGACCGCCGACGATGCCGTGACCGCCGAGGAAGCGGTTCTCCGCGTCGAACATGTGCATCGAACCACCGAGGCCCCTCGAGCAGCCGGCGTCCTTGCCGAAGAGCTCGGCCATGACGGCGCGCGACGAGGTTCCACGCGTCAGCGCGAACCCGTGATCGCGGTAGGTGGTGATCACCCAGTCGGTCTTTCGAAGCGCCGCCTCGGTCCCGACCGCGATCGCCTCCTGCCCGATGTACAGATGCAGGAAGCCGCCGATCTTGCCCTGGACGTAGGCCCGGGCCGCCTCTTCCTCGAGACGACGGATCTGGAGCATCGAGCGGTACATGCGCTCGAGCTGCTCACCTGGAACCTGAGCGGATGCCGTGGTCTCGAGCGATCCCATGAAACCTCCCTGGAGGGCGCGGAAGCTACCACAACCCGCCCCCAAGCAACCAGGGTCCGCGCACGCCGCCCTGAGCAACCACGTTCCTCGGCCTCCGGGTCCGCCGTCCGCACAAGACAAAGGGCCCGCTGCACGAATGCAACGGGCCCTCGGTCAGGCTCGGAAGAGCCCGCGCGCTCAGAGGAAGCTGGTGATCCCGAAGATCCTCTGCACCTCGACGAGGGTCTCGAGGAACGACTCGTTCCGCTCCAGGGTCCGACGGCGCTGATCCAGCTCCGTCTCCTGGGCCGGCGTCCGCACGGCGAGGGCCTCGAGCACCCGCACCTGCTCCTGGTTGTTCGTCATCTCGAAAAGGAGCTGGAAGCCGAGCTGCTCCTCCTCGAGGTTGAAGTCGATGCGGGGTCGCACCTTCGTCGCCACGTACTCCACGTGCAAGCGGTCCGACCGGTACACGATGTAGTCCGCGCCGACCTCGTCGCCTACGCAGAGCGTGTGCGCAGGCTCGACCAGGTAGTCGTTCCGTTCGGCCGAAGGCACCGACGACGACACGTAAGCGCAGGTCGCGCTCCCGTCCGCCTGGGTGTCCGGGAAATCCCAACCATCGCCGTTCCCGAGGCGGAACACCGAGAGTCGATCCTCCCAGGAGGTGTCGTAGTACACGGGGAACTCCGCCAAGGCGAAGATGCTCGCGTACACGCGCAGCACGTCGTTGCTCGTCCCGTCGAGCGGCCGGCCGGGGAACACCTCCGTGTTGGGCCCACGGCAGGGCTCGAACTGACCCGAAGCCGGGTTCCGGCAGGTGCCGCGGTACCAGTTGACGTATTCCACGGTGGGGTCACCCGACGCGTCCACCGAAGCCCGCGGCGCGAACCAGTGCGGGTCGTCGAGGATGTACCCGCCGAAGAGCTCCGTCATCTCCACGGGGAAGAAGTCGTGGAAGTTGATGAAGTAGCGCTCGTCGATCGTGAAGTTCAGACCCCAATCGCGAATGGTGAGTGCGCGGAGGGCCAGCAGCTTGTCGTAGAACGTTCCGACGCGCTCGAGGCGGAAGAAGCCCTGCGACGTGTCCTGGTATGCCGACCAGGTGTGGAAACCCTGGCCCGCCTCGAGGGAGAAGTCCGCGCCCGTCATCCCCACGGTCTCACCCATGTGGCGGTACGAGTCGCTGGTCGCGTCGTAC
>CAIKNO010000092.1 GCA_903828805.1 uncultured Sandaracinus sp.
CCATGACGTTGCCGCCCTGCTCGGTGAACTCGAAGCCGTTGCGGATGCGGAACGCGGGGCCGCTGTCGGCCGAGACGACGACGTCGACGCGACCGGGATCGTGCTGGGGCGTCGCCACGAGCAACGTGTTGGGATCGATGATGGTCACCTGCGGCGCGCGGGTCGCGCCGAAGTACACCGAGTAGCCGATGTCCTGGCGGAAGTTCGAGCCGGTGATCCGGACCGGCTGCTCTCCCGCCGTCGCGCCCGCGCGGGGCTCCAGGTTGAGCACGGCGGGATCCCCCGACGCTGCGCCCTCGCATCCCCCGAGCCACGGTGCCGCGAGCGCGGAGACCGCGAGCGCCGAGACCGTACCGAGACTCACGAGCGTCGATCCCACCTTGCGCGCCATGGACAACCTCTCGCCGCCGGGCTCGTCTGATCGGCCGACGGGACCGAGACCATACGAAAGCCGACACCTCGAGGTCAAGGTCCGCCCGCGTGGCCTCGGGCGGGGTGCCGACGTCCGAGGCGCGGGCCCCGTGCGCCCGTCCGCCCGAGGGCGCAGGACCCCGGCCGCACGCGGTCTGCGCCTGCGGCGTCGCGCGCGATCCGGGGGCGCCCTCCTCGGCTCCGCCGATGATCCCGGGTCCTGTCGCAGGGGTGGCCAGGGATGATCCTCGGTCGGGGCGGCGCTTGACGCACCTCGGGTGATCCCCCCACACTCCGCGGGCCGTTTTCGGCGAGCCCGAGATGTCTCGGGGCCTTCCTCAGGGGTGTGGTGTCAAGGAAGAGCCTCCTTCTGGTCGATTCCGATCCCCGGTCGCGGGGGGTCCTCGAGGGCAGCCTGCGCAACGCGGGCTACGAGCTCATCGTGTGCGGCGACGTGGGGGCGGCCCGCGAGGCCCTGACGCGCAGCCTGCCCGACGCCATCCTGGTCGACGCGCAGCTCCCGGGCGTGGGGGGGCTGGCGTTCGTCGAGCGGCTTCGTGGTCAGGCGGGGATGACGGGGGTGCCGGTCCTCTTTCTCGGGCCGGAGCCCTCCCTCGAGCTGCGGATGAAGGCGCTCGCGCTCGGCGTGGAGGACCACGTCACCCGACCCATCTACGTCAAGGATGCGCTCGCGCGGGTGCAGCTCGCGCTGTCGCGGAGCGAGCGGGCCGCGCTCGCCCAGGGCCCGACCGCGTGGAGCGAGCCCTTCTCCGGGACGCTCGCCGACCTCGGGTGGATCGATCTGCTGCAGACCCTGGACATCAGCCGGAAGGCGGGGGTGCTGACCCTCCGGAGGCCGCCGGTCGCGTTCGATCCGGACGGCGTGCGCGCGTCGAGAGAAGGCACGGTCCACTTCCGCGCTGGGAGGGTCGTCGCCGCCTCGGTCGGCCCCCTGGTCGGTGAGCGGGCGCTCCACCGCCTGCTCGCGTGGACGGAGGGCACGTTCGACGTCGCCTTCCGGGCCGTGGACGCCGACGGGTCGCTGGACACGCCGATGCCTGCGCTCATCGAGGAGACGATGCGCCGCATCGATGCGTGGGGGCGTCTGCTGGACCAGCTCCCGCCCTTCGACGTGCCGGTGGACGTGCCCGAGGAGCGCCTTCGGGCGAGGATCTCGGACCTGCCGGTCGAGGCGCGGGCCCTGCTCTCGGGCATCGACGGGCGGCGCTCCCTCGAGGAGGTCGTCGACGCCACGGACGCCGACGACCTCGCGTCCCTCGAGGTGCTCGCGACCTTGAGGGCGGAGGGGCTGATCCGGGCACCCTCGGTGGACCCGCCGCCTCCGACGGGGAGCACCTCGCCGCCGCCCCCCGGGCGCCGAACCGACATCGGGGGGCTGCTCGGGCCGGCCAGCCTCGCGCCGGGCCCTGTGGGTTCGGCGCGCACGACGCTCCCTGCGCCCGTGGCCGCGCCGACGGATCGTGCAGATCCTGACGTGCGAGGCGAGGGTGTGCCTGGTCGTGCCGCGGCCAAGACCCAAGGGTTCGCGGCGCCGAACGTCGAAACTCCCGTTTCTTCCGCGATGCTCTCCGTGGGCACGCCCCATGCTACCGAGCGTGAGGCGCGCCCCGACCCCTTGGACTTCAGGCCGCCTTCGGCCGACCCCATCCACGAAGGCCCGGTTTCCCCGTTCCCCCCAGCCCGCGAGGACGACGCGATGTCGAAGAAGAAGAAGCCGAACAAGAACGCCGGGAAGGCCGCCGAAGAGCGCGCGAGCCTCGCGCCCCCCGGCCGCCGCGGCCAAGCCGGCGTCGGACGGCCCCCGCGAGGGTTCGGGCAACGTCATCCAGTTCCCTGGCCAGGCGAAGCGGGGCGGGGTGACCATCACCGACGCCGTGATGGTGTCGGGGGCCGCCGTGGCGGTCGACACCGCCCCGGACTCGGAGCCGCCGACGGCCTCCGCCGAGACCGAGATCCCCGGCGGTCTCGGGCGCGACGAGGACGCCCGGCCCGGCCCGGGCGAGGTGCGCAAGGTGTCGGGCGCGCCCTCCGCGAACGCGGACTCGGTGGCGCCGCCTCCGGCCGCCGTGACCCGCGAGAAGCGGTCCAAGAAGACCGCCACCTCGACGTCCGGAGAGATCCGGGCGGTGGTGGCGACCGGCGAGCACCAAGGGGTCTCCGAGGACTTCTTCCGGGCGCCCGTGCCGGAGACGCCGGACGACGACGCCGACGACTTCAGCGATCTGCACCTCGGCGAGCCCGTGTCGCCGGGCACGAAGAAGGCCATGTACGCCACGATCGGGATCGTGGTCGTCGGCTTGCTGTTGATCGGGGGCTTCAAGGCCTGGCATGCGGCGGTCATCCCCGCGCCGGTCGAGCTGGGGCAGGGCGGTCCGCTGCAGTTGCCGCAGCCCGTGGCCCCGGTGGCGGTCGCCGATGCGCCGCCCGCGGCGGCGGTGGCCGACGCGCCGCCCGCGGCGGCGGTGGCC
>CAIKNO010000093.1 GCA_903828805.1 uncultured Sandaracinus sp.
AGACGAGGCCGGTGGCGGCGTCGGTCGCGAGGGCCGAGAACTCCGTCGAGGACATCGAGCGGAGCACGAGCGCCGTTCCGTCGAAGGGTGCGCCGCACGTGCCCGACAAGCACTGCTGCCCGAACCCGCAGCGCACGTCGCAACGGCCGCAGTGGAGCGGATCCTTGTCGAGGTCGGCGCTGCACTCGCCGCCGGCGTCCATGTCACCGGCGTCGACGTCCCCAGCGTCCACGCCGCCCGCGTCAGGCAACGCGCCCATGCCCATGAGCTTGCTGGCGTCGACAACGAGCGAGCATCCGTCGAGCGTCGCGAGCAGCCAGAGCGCACCGAGCAGCCGTCCGTTCGTCCTCACAGCACACCTCCCACCGTCACGCCCGCGCCGTCGTTCGACGCCCACGGCAGTGCGACCAGCCGCGGCAGTGCGACCACCCGCGGCCGTGCGACGACCGACGCCTGCGCGCCGCCGCCGACGTTCCCGGCCCCCGTCGCGAGGAACACCACCCCCGCGGCCACGCCCGCGATGCCCACGCCGAGCCCCACGTCGGCCAGCAACGTGAAGGTACGCAGGTCCGAGACCTGCGCGTCCGTGCAACGTCCGGGCTCCATGCCGCAGCCCGCGTCCCGCGCCGCGTACTCGTTCATCGCCAGGATGCCGCCGACCGCCAGGAGCCCGAGCCCCGCGCCGCCCACCGCGAAGGCCGTGATCGCGCCGACCGGCGTGCCGCCCTCCGAAGCGGCCGCGGCATCGCCGCCACCGTCGACCAGCGCGCTCCGCGTGCCCGATCCGCTCCCCGGCGCCGCCTCGCTGCCCGTGCCCGTTCCGCTCACCGTACCGGTCGGCGCCTCGCTCCCCGTGCCGGTCGGCGCCTCGCTCCCCGTGCCCGTGGCGCTCCCCGTGCCGGTCGGCGCCTCGCTGCCCGTGCCGGTCGGCGCCTCGCTGCCCGTGCCCGTTCCGCTCCCGGTCCCCGGCGTGCTCGAGGTCCCGCTCCCCGCGGCGGCCGCGTCCTGCACCGCGCGGCGGCGAAGGTTCTCGACCCGCCGGGCGAGCGCCCCGCGGTTCTCGATGTCGGTCACCCCGTCGAGGTACCCCTGCAGCGCCTGCGCGGCCTCCGCGTGGCGGCCGAGGCGCTCGTACGCGAGCCCGAGGTTGTAGAGCAGCTGCGCGCGGTGCGACAGATCGTAAGCGCGCTGGAACTCGCGGAGCGCGGTCTCGTAATCGCCCTCCTCGAAGTAGCTCGAGGCCGCGGCGAAATGTCCCCGCGCCCGGACGTCCTCCTCGGTGCCCTGGGCCGACACCGTCGACGCCGTCCCCGCCACCCCGAGCGCGACCCCGAGCCCGAGCCCCATCCAACGTCGCCACGTGCCCCGCATGCCGTTCACCCCTCGCGCTGAGAGCCGCGAGTCTACTCGATTTCGGCCCCTTCGCGTCCAGCCACCGACGGCCCCACGCCAGGGCCCCACACCTCCGATCGCCGCAGGGCCGGCGGCGCCCTCGCGTGCCCCGAACGACCCGCCCCCCCCTTCGGCCCGCGGGCACGCACGCGACCGCCCGTGGTGGCGACCCCGGACCAGACAGGCTAGAGCCGCGCGGTGTCGACGGAGTCCAGCGCGCACGAGCTCGATCCCGGCCGCGCGCCGCGCCGCGCCGCGTGGGCGCTCGTCGTGCTCGGCCTCCTCGGGGCGGCCGCGTGGGCGTTCGGCCGCCGGGGCGTCGAGGGCACCGAGGGGCTCGAGGTGCAGCTCGAGGACCTCGGCCGCGTCGCCGTCGTCGGAGGCGACGATCTGCTGCGGCTCCGGGCCGACGGGGCCTCGCTCCTCCCCGCGCGCGACGTCGCGGGCCTGCAAGCCGCCCTCGAAGGAACCGACGAAGAGGCCCTCGCCCGCTGCCTGCAGGCGGCCGGCGTGGGCGCGCTGCTCGCCGACGGGCGGGTCGTGCCGGCGATGGCCGCAGCGGGCGGGCGCGCCGTCTCGGCACCCGACGCCGACCCCGCGCCCGGGATCCCGACCGCCGACGCGCCGGCGGCCGCGCCCCTTCCGCTCCGGGACCGGCTCGCGCGCTTCGACGCCTTCGAGCAGCTCCAGGCGCTCTACCTCGCGCCGAGCGCCGCGCTCTACGTCCCCCGCTCCGGGCTCGTCGTGCGGCCCCCCTTCGACCAGGCCCTCGCGTACGTCGCCCGCGGCATCGTCGGCGGCGCGCGCCCGCCCCGCGTCGCGTCGTTCCCCGAGCCGCTGCGCCGGATCCGCAACGTCGAGGTCATGGTCCTGCTGACCGACGCGGGGCGCCCGCGGCTCTGGCGCTCGGCCCGCGGCAGCTCGATCGCGCGGGCCCTGCTGACGGCGGCCACCGTCGCGCGCCAGCGGTGGATGGAGCGCGCGCCCGCGATGGGTGGCGGGCTCGACACCCAGCTGCGCGGCCTCGACGTGGAGGTGGCGCTCCTCGACGAGGACGGCACCCTCGGCAGCCGCACGCCGGCGTTCATCGAGCGCGTCTTCACGCCCGCGCACGGCGTCGCGTTCGACGATCTCGGCACCTGGCGCTACCTGCTCCCCGACGCGACGCGGGACCGCGGCGAGGGCAGCGCGGTGCGGGCCTACGGCGCGCTCTTCGAGGACAGCGACATGGAGCCCGAGAGCCTCACGCGTCCCGAGGTGCGGCTCTACCGCTTGC
>CAIKNO010000094.1 GCA_903828805.1 uncultured Sandaracinus sp.
GCCCTTGCTCCTGGTGACCGCGTCGTCGTCGTCACGGGAGGGGGCACCCCATCCGGACTGCCGCGTCCTTCCGCTGCGCGGCATCGAGGTGCCGGCCCTCCTCGCGATCGACGGTGCCGCCTCGCCCGCCGAGGCGACCGCCCCGTCCGGCGCTCCGGCGATGCGGCTGGTGCTGCCGCTGCAACTCGAGCAGGCCCGCGCGCTCGTGGTCGGTGGCATCGACGGGCCGCTGCCGCCGCGCCTCGCCGACCTCATCATGGCCAGGCTGGATCGCCTCGAGCGCGGCGCGCGCCGTGTGTTGCAGGCGGCGGCCGTCCTCGGCGACGGGTGCACGCTCGCGGCGCTCCGAGGTGTGGCGGCGGCCGAAGACCTGGACCGCCTCGACGCCCTCGTGCGCCAGCGTCTCGTCACGCTCGGAGAGGAGCGCTTGCAGCTGGTGCATCCGCTGGTGCGGGAGATCGCCGAGGCGTCCATCCCCTCGGAGGCCCGGCGTGCGCTGCACGCCCGCGCGCTCGCCGTGGCGGCAGCGACGGGGGCGAGCCTCGAGGTCCGCGCAGAGCACGCCTGCCGCGCCTCGGACCTGATGACCGCGCTGCTGCTCCTCGAGCGCTGCGGCGACGCGGCGCTCGTGCGCGGGGATGCGACGGGGGCGACCCACGCCTACCGGCGGGGGGTCGAGGTGGCGCGCCGCGAGTTGCTCGAGAGCGGCGAGGAGATCGTGTCGGCGGCCCTCGTGACCTTCGGCCGGAAGCTCGG
Organism: uncultured Sandaracinus sp.; assembly: GCA_903828805.1. Taxonomy (GTDB): domain Bacteria; phylum Myxococcota_A; class Polyangia; order Polyangiales; family Sandaracinaceae; genus Sandaracinus. The sequence continues at coordinate 757 of CAIKNO010000094.1, forward strand.
GCAAGCGCTGGAGCACGCGGGCGACGCCGCGGGCGCCGAGGGCGTGCTGCGCGAAGCCCTCGACATGGCGGGACCCGAGGACAAGGAGCGGGCGCGCATCCTCGTCGTCCTCGGGCGGGTCGCGACCGCGCGGGACCGTCGTCGCGAGGCGCAGCGATGGCTCGGGCAGGCGCTCGAGGTGGCCCACGCCGCCGGCGCGCCGATGCTGACCGCGGAGGCCCACCTCGCCCTCAGCGCGCTGCGGCATGCCGAGGGCGACACCGCCGCGGCGGTCGATGCGTTCCGTCGAGGACGGGATCTGCTCGCGGGCGACCAGGCGGCGTTCGTGCAACTCCGGGCGTCCGCGGGCCTCGGGCACGTCGAGAGGCTCCTCGCGACGGAGCCTGCGGTCGCGCCCCAGGTGCTCGAGCACGGGGTGCGGCTCGTGGTGGCCGACGCGACGGCGTCGTCGTCCCCGGCGCTGGTGGCCCACGCGACGGGCCTCGACGGGCTCTCGCGACTTCGGCTGGGCGACGACGGGCGCGGTTGGATGCTGCTGAAGGATGCGGAGTCGCAGGCGACCCTGGCGGGGGACGTCGAGTCCCGCGACCGGTGGCGCGCCGCCGCCGAACGGGCCCTCGACCCGGTGTCGTGAGAACCCGCACGACGCGGTGCGCGGATTGACGTGCGGGCCGTGGGGTCGTTCGTCGGCTGACGCGCCCCGGCCCGTGGTGCCGGGGAATGCCGAAAGTGCGTCGGCGTGCCGCTTGCTTGGTACCTTCCGTGGCCCTCAGTCCCGGAAGTTCCCCGATGCGCTTTCAACCCGCCGCACCCGCCCCTCTCCGTCCAGTCCGAACCGCCGCGCGGCCCACCGCGACGAGGCATCCCGTCGCGGTGCATCAGCCCGCTGCGGTGCAACGGCCCGCTGCGGTGCAACGGCCCGCGGGCATGGCGCTCCTCGCGGCCGTGGCGCTCCTTGCGGGCGTCGGGTGCGCGCCCGGGACGCCGGGGGTCACCGAGGCCTCCATCGTCGGCGGCACGGTCGGCGGGGACAGGGCGGTCGTGTGGATCTACAACGCGGCCGAGGGCGGTCTGTGCAGCGGGACGCTGATCGCGCCGCGCGTGGTCCTCACCGCGAAGCACTGCGTGCAGCCACCGGCGGCCAGTGAACCGAGCGCTCCGAGCCAGTTCTACGTCGGGCTCGGCGACTACGCGGGGCGGGGCACGACGCTGCGCGTGCAGTCCGTGCGCACCACGCCGGGCGTGTGGAACGAGGACGCGACGCGCGGGCTCTCCGGAGCGCTGATCGGCCGGGACATCGCGGTCATCGTGCTCGTCAGCGGGGTGAGCGACGTCGAACCGATCCCGGTGCGCCGCGCGCTCCCGCGCGAGCTGGTGGGCGACCCGTTCACCGCGACGGGCTTCGGACAGATCCCGTCGGGCAGCGCCGGCACGAAGTACACGGTCATGAGCGAGGTCGTCAGCGTCAGCGGTGACCTCATCTACGTGGGCTCGGTGACCTGCCAGGGCGACTCGGGCGGCCCGATGATCACCGCGGATCGCGAGGTCGCCGGCGTCGTCTCGTTCGGCAACGGGAGCTGCGGCAGCGGCTTCGGCGCGTACAACGCGCTGACGAACTACTTCGACCTCATCGACGCCGGCCTCATGGAGGGCGGCGAGTGCGTCAACGACGGGGCCGAGCGCTGCGACGGCCGCGACAACGACTGCAACGGGATGACCGACGAGACCTGCACCCCGGTGGGCGGGGCGTGCACGTCCGACGACGAATGCGTCGGCAACACGTGCCGCGACACCGTGGCGGGCCGCGTGTGCACGCAGGCGTGCGATGCGCGCCGACCGGACTTCGGGTGCGGCGACGGACTGTTCTGCGCGCCCGCCTCGCCCTCCTCGTGCGAGGGGCTCTGCATCCCGTCGCGCGGCGACGGAACCCTTCCGAACGACGCGGCCTGCACGTCGGACGACGCGTGCGTGTCGCGTCACTGCGTCGACCCGGGAGACGGAACCCGTCGGTGCCTGAGCTACTGCCAGCCCGACCAGGGGCTCTGCTTCGCGGGCGAGGTCTGCTTCGCGGGGGCCACGTCGTGCGGCGTGTGCGTGCCGGGTGCGATCGTCAGCGGCCTCGCCCACGCCCTCGGTGAGCCTTGCGCCGCGGACGCCGAGTGCAGCACCGGCGCGTGCACGGAGGACGCCGGCGCGCGTTACTGCACCCGCGCGTGCGATGGGGAGACGCCGTGTCCGGGCGCCTTCCACTGCCGTGGCGGCAGCTGCGTGCGGGGCACGCTCGGAGGGATCGGCGAGTCCTGCGTGAACAACGAGGACTGCGCCGGCGGGACGTTCTGTGCGACCCGCGGCGCGACCAGCTGGTGCACGAGCCTCTGCTCGGACGCCACGCCGTGTCCGGACAGGTTCGCGTGCGTCGATGCCGGAGGGGTGCAGGTGTGCGCGCCGGCGTCGGGGCTCACGGGCGACGTCTGCGATGCCCCCGAGGATTGCATCTCCGGCCTCTGCGGGGACGACGGCGTGTGCGTCCGGCAATGCGGCGTGGACGCGCCGTGCGGTCCGGGCTTCGAGTGCGCGCGGACCGTGGACGGAGCGTCGGCCGTGTGCACGCGCCCGCGTCCGGCCGCGTCCGGGGGCGGCTGCGCCGTGATCGCGACGGGTCGTGGCGCCGGCGGTGGTTCGTGGATCCTCGGGGCGCTGATCGGGCTCGGGGTCGTGGTGGCGCGCCGCCGCCGCGGGTCCCTCGCGGGCGGGAGGTCGTGATGCGCTCGTTCCTCCGAGCCGGGCTCGCGTTCGTCGCGGTCCTCGTGGGGCTGTGCGGATGCGCGCCGCTCGATCCCGCCGAGGGCGTCGGTCGCGCGGAAGGCGCGGTCGTCGGTGGCACACGCGGCGGGGACCCTGCGGTCCTGTGGATCTACAACAACGACTCCGGGGGACTCTGCAGCTCGACGCTGATCGCCCCCCGGGTCGTGCTCACCGCGAAGCACTGCGTCCAGTCGCCGGGTGCCGCGGGGCCGAGCCGTCCGGGGTCCATCTACGTCGGTTCGGGCGACGTCGCCGGACGAGGCACCGTGTTCTATCCGCAGTCGGTGTACACGACGCCAGGGGTCTGGAACGAGGGCGGCGCGATGGGCCTCTCGGGGGCGATCGTGGGTCAGGACGTCGCGGTGATCGTGCTCAACGCGCCGGTGACCACGATCACGCCGATCCCGGTGCGCCGCGCGTCCCCGGGCCCCCTCGTGGGGCGCACCATCACCGCGTGCGGCTTCGGCCAGATCCCCTCGGGCAGTGCCGGCACGAAGTACACCGTCGATGGGCCCGTGATCGGCATCGACAGCGGCCTCATCTACGTCAACGCGCTGATCTGCCAGGGCGACTCGGGCGGCCCGATGATCACGTCCGATCACGAGGTGGCCGGCGTGGTCTCGTTCGGCACCGGGGGCTGCGGCTCCGGGTACAACGCGTACAACAGCCTCACCGCCTACTTCGACCTCATCGACATGGCGCTCGAGGAGGGCGGTGCGTGCCTGGCGAGCGGTGCCGAGGTGTGTGACGGCCGCGACAACGACTGCAACGGCATGGTCGACGAGACGTGCCGGGCGCTCGGCACGGCGTGCGACGACGACGCGCAGTGCGTCGGCAACACCTGCCGCGACACCGCGGGCGGGCGCCTCTGCACGACGGCGTGCGACGCCTCGCAGCCGGCCATCGGGTGCGGCGACGGCTTCTACTGCGGACGCAGCGCCCCCGATGCATGCGAAGGGTTCTGCGTGCCGGCTTCGGACTTCGGTCGCCTGGGCAACGACGCGGACTGCACGTCGAACACCGACTGCGCCTCGCTGCATTGCGCCGATCCTGGAGATGGAAGGCGCCGCTGCTTGACGCCGTGCCGCGCGGACGCGGGCGCTTGCTACGCGGAAGAGGTGTGCGTGGCGACGGCGGGGCATTGCGGCGGATGCGTCGAGGCCGCGCTCGTCTCGGGGTTGCCTCGTGGGCTCGGAGAGCCCTGTGGCGCCGACGGCGAATGCGCGTCTGGGACCTGCTTCGAGGACGGCGGCCTCCGCTACTGCAGCCGCCCGTGCGAGGGCGGGTGCCCCGCGGGCGACCACTGCCGCGGGGGGATGTGCGCGCAGGGGGCGCTCGGACACGTGGGCGATTCCTGCCTCGAGAACGAGGACTGCGAGTCGAGCACCGTCTGCGCGGTGCAGGGCGACCGCCGATGGTGCACGGCGGTGTGCACCGACGCGTCGGGCTGCCCCCCGGGCTTCTCGTGCCTCGAGGGCGACGGCGCGCGGGTGTGCGCGCCGGAGGGCGGCCTCGTGGGCGATGCGTGCACGGAGGGCACCGACTGCATCTCCGGACTCTGCGCATCGACCGGGACGTGCGTGCGGGAATGCTCGCCCTCGACCGGGTGCGGCGCGGGCTTCGAGTGCTTCCGCACCGCCGACGGTGCGGTCGCGCTCTGTGTGAGGCCGTCGGCGCTGCAGTCGGGCGGATGCGCGACGAGCCCGGGCGCGCGGGGACGGGCGTTCGGTTCCGGGGTCGCGGTGGCGCTCGTGGGCGCGGCGCTCGCGGCGCGGCGTCGACGCCGACAGAACTGACGCGGGGCCGTGAAAAGTGGCACGCTCCGCAGCGTCGCGTGGACGCCGCTCGGGGCGTGCGAGGAGTCTCGGATGACGAAGTCGCGCTGGATGGGTCTGGGGTTGCTCGCGGGGTTGGCCGCGTCGGGCTGCATGTCGACCGGGCCGGACGTGTCTTCCTCCGAGGCAGCCATCGTCGGTGGCTCGCGGGACACGGCCCACGGATCGGTCGTGCTCGTCTACAACACCGCCGGCGGCGGTGGCCTGTGCACCGGCAGCATCATCTCGCCCCGGGTCGTGCTCACGGCGCGTCATTGCGTGACGTACAACGGGATGGACCCCGTGGTGCCGGCGTCCGGCATCACCGTGTACGTCGGCTCGAGCGAGCGCTCTCTCACCGGGGAATACCGCGCGGCGGACATCGAAGTCGTGCCCGGAAGCAATGGCAACATCGAGTCTGGTCAGGCGTGGGACGTCGCGCTCATCGTGCTCGCGACGCCGGCCGCGGAGACGCCGATGACGATCGCCCGGCAGAGTCCGGCGCGGCTCGTCGGTCGACAGATCACGGCGGTCGGCTACGGCCAGACGCCGGCGGGCGGGACCGGCACGCGGATGACCACGACGGCGACCGCGCAGGGCTACGAGAACGGGCTGCTCTTCGTCGACCCGGCGGTGTGCCCCGGGGACTCGGGCGGTCCGCTGCTCGGCGCCGACGAGCAGGTCTACGGGGTGGCGAGCTTCATCTTCAGCCCGGACGGGCGGACCGCGCCGAGCTGCGGCACGGCCCCGGGCGCGTACAACGAGATCTACCGTCACCTCGACTGGATCGACTCGGTCCTCGAGGCGGTCGGCGACACGTGCATCCCCGACCCCGAGATCTGCGACGGCCTCGACAACGACTGCAACGGGCAGGTGGACGAAGGCTGCGAGCCGCTGGGCGCCGCGTGCACGGACTCGGCGCGTTGCATCGGCGGCCTCTGCGACGACACGCTGGTCGGTCAGGTCTGCACGCAGGTCTGTGAGCCGAGCCGCCCCTCGCTCGGGTGTCCGATCGGGTTCTACTGTGGCGCCGTCGGCTGCGAGGGGCGCTGCGTGCCCGGCTCGATCGGCACCGCGGCGCTCGGCGCGGCGTGCTCGGTGGACACCGACTGCGCCTCGTTGTTCTGCAACGATCCGGGGGACGGGGCGCGGCGCTGCGCCGAGCCGTGCCGGGCGGATGCGGGCACCTGCCTCGGGGGCGAGGTGTGCCTGGCGGCCGCGGGCGGCTGCGGCGGATGCCTGGACGAGGAGCGTGTCTCGGGTCTGGCCCACGGCCTCGGCGAGCCGTGCGGTGCCGATGCCGAGTGCCGGTCGATGCGCTGCCTCGCCCGCGAGGGCGTCCGCGAGTGCGCCACGCCGTGCGACGCCGCGACGCCGTGCCCCGAGGGGTTCGCGTGCGACGCGACGGAGTCGCTCTGCGTGCGCGATCGGACCCAGGGGATCGGCGGATACTGCACCTCGAACAGCGACTGCGGCGACGGGGTGTGCGCCATCGCCGGCGACCGCCACTGGTGCACGGCGCCCTGCACCGACGCAACGGCGTGCCCGGCGGGCTACGAGTGCACCGACGCGGGCGGCGTCTCCGTCTGTGCGCCCTCGCTGGGGCTCGTGGGCGAGTCGTGCGCGTCGAACGAGGCCTGCGTCTCGGGCCTCTGCGCCGACTTCGGTTCGGGCTCCCGATGCACGTCCTTCTGCGGCGCCACCGACGCGTGCTCGACCGGCTTCGAGTGCCGTCGGACCGCGGACGGCTCGGGCGCGGTGTGCGCCCGTCCGGCGTCGAACTCGGGCGGATGCTCCGTGCATCCGGCCGCCCGTCCGAGCGCGCTGTGGCTCGTGGGCCTCGCGGCGTTCGGGCTGCTGCTCCGGCGTCGGCGCTCTGCAGTTTGAAGCGCCCTGCGTTCTGAAGCGCCCTGCGTTCTGAAGCGTCCTGCGGTGTGAGCCGCGCGGCCTCAGCGCGCCAGGATCTTGCCGCGCAAGCGGTCGGCGCTCTTCGAGTACGCCATGGCGTCGAGCGGGTCCCGCTCGCCGCGCGACAGCCGGAGGTGGCCCGCATAGGCGACCATCGCCGCGTTGTCGGTGCAGCTGGCGAGGGGGGGCACGAAGAAACGCACCCCCCGGCTCGTGCACAACTCTGCGCCGCGCCTCCGCAGGCCGGCGTTGGCGGCGACACCGCCCGCGAGGACGAGCCGCGGGATGCCGCGCTGCGTGCACGCGGCGACGCTCTTCTGGACGAGCACCTCGACGACCGAGTGCTGGAAGGCCGCGCAGAGGTCGGCGAGCGCCTGGGGATCGGCGGGCGGTCCGTCGACCTCGATGCGCCTCGCGAGGGCGGACTTCAGCCCGGAGAACGAGAAATCGAGGCGCGTCGTCGACGGCATCGGCAAGGGCAGGGGGGCGCGCCGCGCGTCTCCCTGGGCGGCCAGCTTGTCGATGCGCGGTCCTCCCGGGTAGCCGAGCCCGAGCAGCTTGCCGACCTTGTCGAAGGCCTCGCCGGCCGCGTCGTCGCGGGTCTGTCCGACGAGCTCGATGTCGTCGTGTGCCCGGACCTCGTAGATGGCGGTGTGTCCGCCGCTCGCGAGCAGCGCGATGAACGGAAATTCGGGGACCTCGGACTGCATTCCATCGCGGACGAGGAACACCGCGAGCAGATGGGCCACGAGGTGATCGACGAAGACGATCGGGAGGTTGCGCGACCACGCGAGCGACTTGCCGGCGCAGACGCCGACGAGCAGCGCACCGAGCAGACCGGGCCCCCGCGTCACGGCGATCCCGTCGATGTCGTCGAGGCCGCGCGGCAACGCGGCGAGCGCCTGCTGCACGACCGGCGCGATGTTGGACAGATGCGCGCGGGCGGCCAGCTCGGGCACGACGCCTCCGTAGGGGGCGTGCACGGCGAACTGGCTCGCGATGACGTCGGAGATCACGACGCCGCCGTCGTCCACGACCGCTGCGGCCGTCTCGTCGCACGACGACTCGATGCCCAGGACGCGCATCAGGCGAGGACTCCTCGACGCGCGGCGGCGCCGGCACGCCCGCCTCCTGTGGGGGCGCGTCGACGCGCCATGGACGCGGCTCGGGGGCGGGGGGCTCGGTGCATGGCGTTCACAGGTGGGCCGTCAGGGTGATCTCGTCGCGGTCGTGATAGAGCTGGCGGGTCCGGATCTGCTGCCACCCTCCGCCTGCGAGCACCTGGACCAGATCGTGGACCGTCGCGGCCTTCGTCTTCATCGGGAGCTTCAGGTTCGCGACGACGAGACGGGTCCACCGCCGGCGTCCCCACTTCGCCAGCAACTGCGCGACCTCCAGGGGCCGCCACGCCATGTCGCAGAAGAGCCAGTCGACCGGCTCCTCGGGCACGAACTGGAACGCGCTCTCCTTGTGGTGGACCATCGAGCGGTGCCGCGCGATGTCGGGCCGCAGCTCCGCGGGATCGACGGCGATGACCTTCGCGCGCCGGTCGAGCAGCGCCCAGCTCCACCCGCCGGGGGCCGCGCCGAGATCGACGCAGGTCTCGCCCGCTCCAGGGGCCATGCCGAGCCACGCCAGCGCTTCTTCGACCTTGCGCGCCGCCCGTGACGGTCGCTCGCCGCCGACCCGCATGCGCGCGCGTCCACCCGGCGCGAGGCTCAGGGCGTCTTCGCTCCGCACGAGGCCCGCGAAGGATCGCTCGGGGCCCGCGAGGGCCAGCTGCGCCAGGAGCGCGCCGGAGCGCGGCAGCGCGGCGAGGGGCACCCGGCGGGCCCGCATCGCGTCGTCCTCGTCGAGGAGCGCGACCGTGCGGGCCTCGAGGGCCTCGGCCAAGGGCCCGAGCGGGTTCGATCCATCGGCGTCCGGAACCCATGCCGACAGCGTCCACGGCGCATCGCCTGCGAGCTGAGGCGCGAGCGCGCGCGCGGCCACTCGGGCCATCGCGTCGAGGGTCCCCGCGGGCTCGGCCACGATGCGGAACCCCTGCCTCGCGAAGGTCAGATCCACGCCGCCCTCGCGCGACGTCGGCGCACCGCGGCTCCGGACGAGGGCCGGTCCGAGGACCTTCGCCTTGTCGGGGCCGAAGCCCAGCGTGAACTCGTCGACGACGTCCTGCTCGGAGCCGGCGCGGGTCGTCCAGAGCCACTCCCCGGGGAGCGGCTTGCCCCGCGGGACTTCGACCCTCGGCACCGAGGGCTTGCCGTCGCCGTGCATCCTCGGTCCGTGCGTCCGCTCGGGTGCCGGCCGGGGACGAATCACGCGGATGGGGCCCTCCGATGCGCCCCTCGGGCGGGTCGGGGAGGCCGCTCCGGCGGGCGGGCGCTTGGGCTTTCCGCGGGGGGCGGAGACCTCTCCGGCGGCGGGTCGCTTGGGCTTTCC
>CAIKNO010000095.1 GCA_903828805.1 uncultured Sandaracinus sp.
GGCGCCTCCTCGGCCTTCGGCGCGATCACCATGTCGGGGACCTCGAAGGCGTCGCCCCCGGCCTCGTCGAGGGTGAAGTGCCGCACCCGCGTGGCGGCCATCACGTCGGCGGCGGTCCGGGCGAGTCGACCCGCGGTGAGGGGGCTGGTCCGCAGTGTCATCGATTCGACCACGCGGCCGACGCTCGCCCCGCGCTCGGTCTTCGCCTTGTTGATGGCCGTCAGCGCGTCGATCGAGAGCTGGAGGGCGTGGGCATCGTCCGGGGCGAGGATGCCGGCGAAGTCGGCCTCGGACGGCCACGGCGCGCGGTGAATGGAGGGCTGACCTTTCTCCGCCGCGAACACCCAGCTCCACACTTCCTCGGTGATGTACGGCAGCACCGGCGCGAAGAGGCGCAAGAGCACGTCGAGCCCGAGCCGGAGCGCGGCGACGGCGCTCGCCTGGCCGACGGCGGGCTCGAGATCGTGGTGCGCGCGGTGCTTGGCGCGCTCGACCTCGCTGTCGACTTCGCCGGACGTGCTGGGCATGAAGTCGCCGCGGGCGCGGTGCTTGGCGAGCTCCAGGTAGGTGTCGGTGACGCGCGACCAGAAGAACTGCTCGGCATCCTGCATCGCGTGCGCATAGTCGAACTCGGCGAAGCTCGCGGTCGAGCGATGCACGAGGTCGCGAAGCTCGGAGACGAACGCGCGGTCGAGCTCGTGCGTGATGGGACCCGGGGCTGCGGCGCCCTGGGCGAGGACGAACTTGCCCGCGTTGAACAGCTTCGTGACCAGCCGCTTGCCGACCTTCAACACCTTCTCGTCGAAGGCGGTGTCCATGCCGAGTCGGGCGCTCGCGGCCCAGTACCGCACCCCGTCGGCGGTGTAGTCCTCGAGCAGCTTCATCGGCGTCACGACGTTGCCGACCGACTTGCTCATCTTCTTGCGATCCGGATCGAGGATCCAGCCGCTGATGACCACGTGGTGCCACGGGACCGAGGCCTGGTGCAGCAGCCCCTTGGCCATCGTGTAGAAGGCCCAGGTCCGGATGATCTCGTGGCTCTGAGGCCGCACGTCGGCGGGAAAGAGCTTGGCGTGACGCTCCGCGTCGGTGGCCCAGTGCGAGCTGACCTGAGGCGTGAGGGAGCTCGTGAACCAGGTGTCGAAGACGTCGGGGTCGCCGGTGAATCCGCCGGGCTGACCCCGCTGGGATTCGTCGAACCCGGGAGGCGCATCGCTGAGCGGATCCACGGGCAGGCTCCGCGGGTCCGGAAGGATCGGAGTGCCGTGCAGGACGGTGCCGTCCTCCGAGAGCCGGTACCACACGGGGATGGGCACACCGAAGTAGCGCTGCCGCGAAACGCACCAGTCGAGGCCGAGGTTCTCGGTCCAGTTGCGGAAGCGCAGCCGCATGAAATCCGGATGCCAGCGAATGAACTCGCCCTTGTCGAGGAGCGCTTCCTTCTGCCGCATCAGGTTCACGAACCACTGACGCGAGATGACGATCTCGAGGGGGCGATCGCCCTTCTCGTAGTGCTTCACCGCGTGCTGCAGGGGCTTGGGCTCGCCCTGCAGCGGAGCGCCGTGGCCGGCCGCGGCATGGGCCGGGTCCCGCAGCATCTCGACGATGCCCTTCTGGGCCTGGGCGATGTTCTTGCCCGCGAGCAGGCCGTACGCCGCGTTCGCCGCATCGGGCGCGCGGGACGGGAAGTCCTCGGTGCCGAACGTCACGGCCCGGAGGCGGCCGTCCCGCTGGACGATCGACCGCAACGCGAGCTTCTGCTCCCGCCACCAGTGCACGTCCGTCTGGTCGCCGAAGGTGCAGACCATCAGGATGCCGGTGCCCTTCTTCGGGTCGGCGAGCTCGGACGGGAAGATCGGGACGGGCGCCTGGAAGATCGGGGTGATGGCGCGCTTGCCGAAGTACTTCTTGAAGCGCTCGTCGTCCGGGTGCGCGGTCACCCCGACACATGCCGGCAGCAGTTCGGGGCGGGTCGTCGCGATGACGAACGTCTCGTCGGTGCCCTCCACGGCGAACTCGATGTGGTGGAACGCGCCGGGCTTGTCGCGGTCCTCCATCTCGGCCTGCGCCACGGCCGTCTGGAAGTCCACGTCCCACATGGTCGGGGCTTCGATGCTGTAGAGATGTCCCTTGTCGAACAGGTCGAGGAACGAGTGCTGCGCCGTCCGGCGGCAGTGATCGTCGATGGTGGCGTACGTCTGTCGCCAGTCGACCGAGAGCGCGATCCTCCGGAACAGGCCCTCGAACGCCTTCTCGTCCTCGTGGGTCACGCGGTGGCACAGCTCGATGAACAGCCGCCGCGACACGATGCGGGGACGGTCCTTCTTGCGCTGCTCGTCGGACACCTGGGCGAAGCCCTCGACGGCGCCCGCGCCCTCGTAGGCCACGTTGGGATCGCAGCGAACGTGAAAGAAGTTCTGGACGCGCCGCTCGGTGGGGAGGCCGTTGTCGTCCCAGCCCATCGGGTAGAAGATGTTCATGCCGCTCATGCGCCGCTGCCGCACGAGCACGTCGGTGTGCGTGTAGCTGAACACGTGCCCCATGTGCAGCGAACCGGAGACGGTCGGCGGCGGCGTGTCGACCACGAACGTCTCCTCGCGTCGCCGCGACGGATCCCAGTGGTAGATGGCGGACGCCTCCCACGCGGCATCCCATTTCTGCTCGGCCGAGGCGGCGTCGAAGTGGGGAGCGAGGGTGGCGGGATCGATGGTGCGCAGCGGGTCGGTCATCGCGCGGGAGGCTTAGCCACTTCGCGCCGCGAGGACAAGCGCGGAACGCGAGCGCGCGCCGACCTTCGCTGCATGCCCGGAGGTGGTGGCGACCGCGGGGCGTCAGCGGCCGGTGAGGCGGCGGAGCTCTTCGCGGATGATGGTCTCCGCGAGGTCGGGAACGACCTCCCAGACCACGCGCTCGATGACCTCGCGGGAGAGGGCCAGCACGCCTTCTACCTGCGCGTCCGTCAGGCCCATGCCGCTCAGTCGTCCCGCCATGGCCTCGGTGGCGACGGCGGCTGCGTGCGTCGCGGGCGCGGCGCTGGTGGGCGCAGGAGCCGGCATCGAATCCGCCACCA
>CAIKNO010000096.1 GCA_903828805.1 uncultured Sandaracinus sp.
CGGGCTCGACGCCGATCGCGCCGAGGCCGGTCTCGATCGAGACGCGGCCCCGCCGCCGGTCCCACCCGCGCCCGGCTCCGATGGGGCGCGCCTCGACGCGCTCCGCCACGCGAGCGCTGTCGCCCCGTCGGGACACGCCGAGGGCGGCATCGTCACGACGCTCGTCCTCGACGCGCCGCTGCCCGGAGACGCCGGCACCGACATCGTCGATCGGATGCTGCGCTTCCTCGAGGAGAACCGCGCGCTCTACCGGCTGGATGACCCGCGGGCCGAGCTGCGGCTCGCCGAGGTGCCGGTGGACGGCGCGCTCCCGACGTGGACGTGGCGACAGCACCGACAGGGGATCGAGATCCTCGGCGCGTCGCTCACGATGGTGGTGGTCGGCGACCGCGTGAGGATGACCCACGGCCGGTGGATGCCGGAGCAGTCCTCGGAAGCGCTCGACCTCTCCCCCCGGATCTCGGGAGCCCGCGCCCTCGAGGCCGTGCTGCAGCCCGGTGAGCGCCCGGCGGGCCTGCCGCAATTGCGCCTCGTCGATGGGCGGCTCGTCCCCGGTCTGCCGCGGGGCCTCAGGCTGGCGTGGGACGTGGCCGTCGCGGGCGAGCACGCGCGCGGGTCGCTCGTCGATGCGCGCACCGGGGCGGTGCTCATCGAGCTTCCCGACGCCCACAACGAATATCCGTTCCGCCACCACCAGGTCCGGGGCCTCGCTCTCGCGCCCCACACCGACCGCGATCAGGGCACGCTGTGGTTCGACGAGAGCGGCCCCCAGCCCGCCTACACCGCCGCAGCAGACGCCGACCTCGAAGGCGCGCGAGGTCACCAGCACGCGCGCGACCTCGACGACTGGTACTACGACGGCCTCGGGCGACGCGGCTACAGTGGCCTCGGGGGCGGCGAGTGGGACTTCCAGTTCCAGCTGCACGTCGATCTCGCCTTCGTGAACGAGGATGGAACGCCAGCGCCCAACGCCTACGGAAGCGCCAAGGATGGGCTCATGCAATTCCAGCAAGGGTGGGCGGTGACCGACGTGGTCGGTCACGAGTACACCCATCTGTGGGAAGGCTGGGAGAGCCAGCTCTTCTACGCGGGCGAGTCCGGCGCGCTGGCCGAGAGCGTCGCGGACGTGTTCGGAGTGCTGTACGGACGCGCGCACGGCGACCTCGACTGGCAGCAGGGAGAGGAGATCCCCGGCTTCGGCGGACGCGACCTCGCCGACCCACCGAACCGAGGCCAGCCCGACCACGTGCTGGCCGCGCTGAGCGGCGACGGCCTCGGCCTCCGCCCGGTGCCCTTGACGGTGAATGCAGGCAACGACTTCGGCTCGGTGCACACCAACAGCGGCATCCCGAACAAGGCCGCCTACCTCTCGGCCGTCGGCGGCTCGCACCACGGCGTGCAGGTCCGCGGACTCGGCGAAGACGCTCTCCGAACGCTCTTGTACCTCACCGTCTCCGGCGTGATCGGCCGCTCCGAAACACTCACGACCTTCGGGTACGGCGTCGTCGGCGTCGCGCACGTCCTCGAGACCGTCGACCCGGGCGACTACGGATTCACGTACGCGCCGCTCGGCGCCTCCGCGTGCGACGTCGAGAAAGCCTACTGGTCGGTTGGCATGTGGACCGGGGTGGTCGACAGCGACTGCGACGGGACGCGCGACGATGCCGAGTGGGACAACGACGCTGACCTCACGCCCGACGCGGCCGACAACTGCCCGAGGACGTCCAATCCCGCGCAGGCGGATGGGGACGGGGACGGGCTCGGTGACGCATGCGACCCTGACAAGGACGGGGATGGCATCCGCAACCAGGACGACCTCTGCCCCGGGAGGGCGGACCCCGGACAAGAGGACGGCGATGGCGATGGCGAGGGGGACGCCTGCGACGACCGCGATGGCGACACGGTGGTCGACGCGCTCGACGACTGCGTGGACGTGGCCGACTCGATGCAGTCCGACGTCGATGGCGATGGCGAAGGGGACGAGTGCGACGACGACGACGACGGCGACGGGCGTCCGGACGCGCGCGATGTGTGCCCAGCGCAAGCGATCGGGGACCATGGAGACCCCGACCGAGACGGCGTCGGCAACGTCTGCGACAACTGCCCCGACGTCGGGAACGTCGATCAGGGCGACTGCAACCACGACGACGTCGGCAACGCCTGCGATCGGTCCTTCTCGGTCTGCGAGGGCGAGCTCGCCCGGCTCTCACGCGGCGTGCTGAGCCCCCGCTCGGTGCTGCCGCTGCCCTCGGGTTGCGCGGGCTGCCCCGCCACGCTCGGGACCGACTGGATGGGGCGGGTGCCGCTCTCCCTCGGCATCGCTGCGCCGGCCGGCGTGGGGGTCGACGTGGTGCGCGCGGACGGCACCATCGTCGCCCACACCGTCGGCACACAGAACGCGACGGTGTCGGTCGGACCCGGCTACGAATACCGCGCGCCGGGCGCGTCACGCCACGGTCACTTCGAACCCCTCGGCCTGCGGCTCGATGCCCGCGCCACGGCCCCGGTGACCATCGGTGTCGTGGGCCGCTGAAGCCGCGGGACCGCCCGCCGCACGGCCCGCTCCTGTTGCGGGGAGTCGGCCGACACCCGCCGGATACGCCTGAGTCCCTCGGACGCCGGGCCGCTCGCAGCGTCCGCGCGGGCTCAGGGACAGAACATCGCGTGCCGGAGCGCCGCGTTCGTGGCGTCGTAGTAGACCGCGTGCACGTGGCCTCCGGGGGTCGTCACGAGCGAGGAGTATTGGCCGACCTCCCCGGCCCCATCGACGACCTCCGCTCTCCACGCCCCGGACGGGTCACGACGCGCGTACCGCAGCGTTCGGGCCACGCCGATCACGACGCCTGTGGACGCGTCGATCGTCACGGCGTCTTCATGGTAGGTGGCGTGCACCGTGCCGTCGGCCTCCGCGGCCACGTCGCCCCACGTCCCGACGTCCGCGTCAGCGTCCGGCACGCCGAACGACCAGAGCCCGCCCGGGGGCCGCTGGGCGTACTGAAAGCGCGCGTTCGAGCCGTCGTAGAACACGGCATGCGCGCCCCCGCTCGGATCCGCGGTGACGGCCGCGTACTGACCGACCGTCCCGAGCGTCGCGACGGCCACCGGCGCCGTCCACGCCCCGTCGGCCCCCCGGTACGCGTAACGCAGGTCGTTCGCGCTGTCGTCGAAGTACGCGACGTGAAGGCCGCCGAGGGCGTCGGCGGCGATCGAGGTCCACAGCCCCGTCGTGCCCGCTGCATCCAGGGTCCGTCCGATCCACGACGCGCTCCCCGGAGCGCGCTCGACGTAGCGCAGGTCCCCGCTGGTCGCATCGTGGTGGGCCACGTGCAGACCGCCCCGCGCATCCACCGCGAGCGACGCGTACTGACCCACGTTGCCGGCCGACTCGACCACCTCGATCACGAACGGCCCGGACACACTTCGGGAGGCGTGCGCCAGATCGCCGTTCGAGGCGTCGCGATAGACGACGTGGACCGCGCCGCTGCGCTCGAGCGCGATCGACGCATGCTGCCCGACGTTGCCCGTGGTCGCGACGGTCTCGACCTCCCACACGCCGCCCGGCGGCCGCTCCGCGTGCCGCAGGTCTCGGTTCGTCGCGTCCCAGTGCAGCACGTGCACGCCACCGTCCGCGCTCGCCACGACGCTCGAATACAGCCCCACCTGTCCCACGATCTCCACCGGCTCGGCGCGGAAGAGCCCCGCGGCGGCGCGGGTCGCGTAACGGAGGTCGTCGTGGGAGGTGTCGTAGTACGACACGTGCACGCCGCCGCGCGCGTCGACGGCCACGTCGCAGTACTCACCCACGCTCCCGGCCGACTCGACGACCAGCGCGGCCCAGGCGGTGTCCCCCGGCGCCCGTTGCGCGTACCGGACATCGCCGTTCGTGGCGTCGTGGTGAACGACGTGGAGTCCGCCCGCCCCGTCGATCGCCAGCGCCGCGTGGTGGCCCACGTTGCCCGTGGCCTCGATCGTGCTGACGGCAAACGTTCCCCCGGGAGGGCGGTACGCGAGGTCGAGGTCGCCGTTGGTGACGTCCTGGAACACGACGTACGTGCCGTCCTCGGCATCGATCGCCACCGCGGTGTAGCGGCCCACGTCCCCCGCCGAATCGACCCGGAGCGTCGACCACGCCCCGCCGGGCGCCCGCTCGGTGAACATCAGATCGTTCGCGTCCTCGTCGCGGTGACCGATCCGCACCACACCGCTCGGCGACACCGCGATCGAAGCGTAGTAACCGACCCGGCTCGTGGTCGCGGCCGTCTCCGCCGACCAGGCGCCCCCCGCGGGCCGATGGGCGTACCGGAGATCGCCTCGGCTCGCGTCGAGATAGGCCACGTGGGCGCCACCGTCCGCGTCGAGGGCGAGGGCCGCGTACTGTCCGACGTTGCCCGTCGCGTCGACGACGGCATTCTCCCACGCGCCTCCGGGCCGCCTGTACGCGTACCGAAGGTCCGACGACGAGGCGTCGAAGTACACCACGTGCAGCCCGCCCATCGCGTCCTGTGCGGCATCGGCGTGCTCGCCGACGTTCCCCGACGACTGGACGGCCTCCCGCGACCAGAACCCCGCGGGCGCATGGTACGCGTACCGGAGATCGTCGCTCGTGTTGTCGAAGTACGCGACGTGCAGGCCACCCTGCTCGTCGGCCGCGAGCGAGGCCCACTGCCCGACGTCGCCGAGCGTGTCCACAGCGGTTCCGACCGACCATCCCGTGCCTCGACAGCCGCAGTCCTCGTCGATGCGACCGTCGCAGTCGTCGTCGTCTCCGTCGCAGCCGTCGAACCCGCCACCGCCCGGGCAGACACATGCGGAGCCCGCGCACACCCCGCCGGTGCCACACGCCACGCCGTCGCGGGCGGCGTGCTCGCAGCCGCCGGCACCGCAGCGGTCGTCGGTGCACTCGTTTCCGTCGTCGCAGTCGCCGCACGAAGGCCCCGCATCGTCCGTGGGACCCGCGTCCCCCGAGGCCGCGTCCCCCGAGGCCGCGTCGCCCGGAGCCCCGGCGTCCTGCCCCGCGTCGCGCGGGGCGCCCGCATCGAGCGCTCCGGGGAGCGGCATGCAGCCGACCTCCGGACTGCACCACTCGCCGGTCGCGCAGCTCGAGGACGACGAGAGCGCGAAGCACGACCCGTCGATGCACCCCGCGCGTGCGCACATCGAAGGCGGCGCTGGGCAATCGTAGTCGAACGTGCACTCGGGCGAGGGACAGAGCTCCGGTCGGTCGTCGGTGCATGCCGGCTCGACGCAACGCCCTCCGGCACAGGTGGTCGCCGACGGGAGCCCACCCGCTTGGGGGCAGCGGACCGCAGCGCAGTCGCGCGTCAGCACGAGCACCACGCCGAGCCGGGTCGTGAGCGACACCCGTGCATCGCGCGACGCCACGACCCCGCCCGAGGCATCGACGAGCTCGACGCGGGCCTGGTAATCGCCGGGGTCGAGCCCTTCGAACTCCGCGACCCGCACCCCCTCGACCCAGGGTTCCCCCCGCGTGGCGGCGGCCGACGCGCGGCGAGACACCGCCCCTTCGAGCTGGACCCGCGCGCCCACGAACTCGACTCCGGGCACGTAGTCGGTCTTCGCATCGAGGTAGAGCGCTGGCCGCGCGGCGCAGCCGGCCGCCGCGACGAGAACCCACCCGAGGACGCACGCACGCAGCGAGCCGAGAGCCATCGTCGTCACGCTACCACGCTGGCCGTCGGCCCCGCGATGCGCCGCGCCCAGCGCCGGGGTTGTCGGTCGATGGTGTCGCGCCGACCGCGGTGCAGATCATCGGGGCCCGTGGCGGCGCCGTGAGGGGCCGACGCGAAGAGGCCCGACCCAGGCCTCCCGGGACGCCGACGAGCGCCCGGGCGACCCCGAGATCGGGCCCCATCACGACGTGCCGTCGGTCAGAGCTTGGCGCCGCCGTCCACGTCGATGGTCTCGCCGTTCAGGTAGTCGCACTCGATGGCGAAGCGGACGGCCTTGTAGAGATCCTCGGGGAGGCCGATGCGGCCGACCGGGATCTTGGCGATGAGCGCCTCGCGCGCCTTCGGGTTCATCCCCTCCGTCATCGGCGTCTCCACCATGCCCGGCGCGATCGCGACCGCGCGGATGCCGAACGACGCGAACTCCTGGGCCCACGTGACGGCGTTCGCGGCGAGCGCGGCCTTGGCGCTGACGTAGTTGCTCTGGCCGCGGTTCCCATGCCGCGCGATCGACGACATGCAGATGACCACGCCCGGAGTCTGCCCGCGGCGCGCCATCTCGGCCACGCCCTCGCGCACCATGAACGTCGCGCCGCTCAGGTTCACCGCGATGACCGAGTTCCACTGGTCGTCGGTCATCGTCTTGATCGCGCCGGTCTCGCGATCCTTCTTCACCAGCAAGCCGTCGCGCAGGATGCCCGCGTTGCTGATGACGACGTTGAGCCCACCCATGGCCTCCGCCGCCCAGCCGACGAACGCGGCGCAGTCCGCGCTCGACGACACGTCGAGCCGACGGCGGTGGATCCCGGCCGGGAGCTCCGCGAGCGCGGCCTCGTTCACGTCGCCCGCCGCCACCTGCGCGCCGGCCTCGTGCAGCCGCCGCGCGAAGTGCGCGCCCATGCCCTGCGCGCCGCCGGTCACGATCGCCTTGACGTCCTTCAGCTCCATCTCGACCTCGGGTTCCAAGAGCCCGGGCAACTCGCCCGGGCGGGGGAGGCGCATGCTATCGCCCCGGCCCCGCTTGGCGACCCCTCGCCTCTCCGTGTTGTGAACTTCCACACGGTGCGACGCCCCCGGTGCCGTCTCCCTGCGCCGGCAGCGGACTGGCCCGACCCCGCCGACGTGCGCTACCTTCGCGGCGAGGAGACCCCATGCGCTCGAATTTCGCTTTCTTCACGGCCGCGGGCTTCGCGGCGCTCGCAGGTCTGAGCACCTCCAGCTGCACCAGCTCCGGACCCGCCGGCGTGTACGCCGACATCCGCTGGCAGATCCGCTGCGACGTCATGAACGGCTGCAGCTCGTACCCCGCCCGGGACGTGAACGGCTTCAGCGGCGACAACGGTGTGCGCGTGACGTGCACGACGATCGAGTCCGCGGCCAACCGCGTGCTCTCGTTTTCGGTGTCGGGCTCGGGCTACTCGCTGCGCCTCGCGGGCGCGAGCTTCGCCCGAAACGGCGGCTCGCCGATGGGCAGCGGCTGCCTGGTCACGGTCCAGGAGGACAACGTGTACGAGGGCGCATGCGGCGCGAGCCCCCCGTCGGATGCCCAGCCCTGCCGGGTCAGCGACGTGATGTTCACGCGCGACGCCGACGGCCGCTCGCTGATCACCGGCGACATCTTCTGCCAGGGTCTCTCGCCCTCGGCCGCGCCGGGGATCGACCGCGAGCTGACCGCGTCCGGCACCTCGGCCGAGGCCACGATGAGCCCGCTCGAGTTCAACCTCTACGACTGCAACGGATACACCCCGGATTGACCCGGCGGCCCGACGCCGAGCGGACGGCCCGCACCTTCCCGACGGGAGGGTGGCGGGCCGTGTCGTTCCTGGCCCTCGCGCTCGCAGGCTGCGTGGGCGCGGGGCGCACGGTGCAGACGTCCATGCGTCCCCCCGCGTGGGATGCCCGCAGCGAGCGGGCGCTGTCGCTGTCGGACGTGGCGGCGTCGCTCGACGCCGTGCAGGCCATCTACGTGGGCGAGCACCACGACAGGGCCGCCGATCACGAGGCGCAGCTCCGTGTTCTGCAGGCCCTTCACGCGCGCGACCCTTCGCTCGCCATCGGCATGGAGATGTTCCAGGCGCCGTTTCAAGCCGCGCTCGACGCGTACGTCGCCGGGGACCTCGACGAGGCCGGGATGCTCGACGCCGTCGAGTGGTCCGAGCGGTGGGGCATGGACTTCGCGCTCTACCGGCCGCTGCTCGAGTTCGCCCGGACGAACGGCCTCCGCGTCATCGCCCTGAACGCCCGGCAGGAGTTGACGCGGGCGGTCGTGAGGGAGGGACTCGAGGGCCTGTCGGAGGCGCTCCGCAGCGGGCTGCCCGAGCTGGTGCTCGACGACGCCGCGCATCGCGCCATGGTCGCAGAGGCGCTCGCCGGCCATGGCGCCATGGACCCTGCGCGCATGGAGCGCTTCTACGTGGCGCAGGTGGTCTGGGACGAGACGATGGCGGCCCGGATCGCCGAGACGATGGCGGCCCCGGAGGCCCCCCGACGCATCGTCGTGTTCGCAGGTCGGATGCACGTCGAGCGGGGCCTGGGGATCCCCCGGCGGGCGGCCCGCCGCGGCGTCACGTCGTTCCGGGTGCTCTTGCCGAGCCTCCCGGACGAGGTGTCGGACGACCGCGCCGCCTGCGATGTCGTGCTCCCGATCGTCGACGTCGCGCAGGAGCCCTGATCGACCGGGGTCGAGGACACCGCCGCGCGACCCGGGGGCGCGGGAGGCGTCAGACCGTCGCGCGGGTGGCCGCGTCGAGCGCCCGGGCGAGGTCGTCCCGGAGATCGGCCTCGGCCTCGACGCCGCACGAGATGCGGATCAGCCCGTCGGAGATGCCGAGCTCTTGACGCTGCGCGGCCGGGATCGACCCGTGCGTCATCACCGCGGGCAGCTCGATCAGCGATTCCACGCCCCCGAGGCTCTCGGCGCAGACGAAGATCTCGACCGTGCCGAGGAGCGCGCGGGCCGCCGGGAGGCCGCCCTTCACGACGAACGAGATCATGCCCCCGGGACCCGACATCTGGCGGCGCGCGATCGCGTGCTGGGGATGCGAGGCGAGGCCGGGGTAATGGACCTTCTCGACCTGGGGATGCGCCTCGAGCCACGACGCGATGGCATTTGCTGTTCGAACGTGCCGCTCCATGCGGAGGTGCAGGGTCTTGAGTCCGCGCAAGACCATGTAGCAATCGAAGGGGCCGGGCACGGCGCCCATCGCGTTCTGATGGAAGCGCAGCGCCTCGGCGAGGCCGTCGTCGGCCGTCACGATCGCGCCGCCGACCACGTCGCTGTGCCCGTTGAGGTACTTCGTCGTCGAGTGCATCACCATGTGCGCGCCCAGGGCGAGCGGCTGCTGCAAGCACGGCGTCGCGAAGGTGTTGTCGACGGCCACGAGGATGCCGCGGGCCCGGGCGAGCGCGCAGATCGCCTCGATGTCGAAGACCTTGAGCATCGGGTTCGTGGGGGTCTCGAGCCACACGAGCCGCGTCTCGGGGCGGATCGCCGCCTCGAACGCCTTCAGATCCGACATGTCGACCTGGGTGGTGAGTACGCCGTACGGCTTCATCACCTTGTCGAGGATGCGGAACGAGCCACCGTAGAGGTCGTCTCCGGCCACGACGTGATCCCCGGGCCGGGTGAGGGAGTGCAGGAGCGTGGTCATCGCCGCGCAACCCGAGCCGAACGCGAGACCGTGCGTGCCGCCCTCGAGCGCGGCGAGGCACTTCTCGAGCGCCTGCCGGGTCGGGTTGCCCGAGCGCGAGTAGTCGAACCCCCGGTGGTTGCCGGGACCGTCCTGGGCGAACGTGCTCGCGAGGACGATGGGCTGCATCACCGCGCCGGAGACCGGATCGGGCTCTTGACCAGCGTGGACGGCGAGGGTGTCGAGGTGGGCGCGGCGTTCCATGGCCGCGGCGTAGCGCGACGGGCCGCGCCTTGGCAAGCGGTCCGGCCTCAGGGGTTGTCGGGCGCGTCGGCCTCGACGGCGGGCTCGTCCCCCGTCTCGGAGTCGGACGCCTCGGAGGGCGCCGGGGCCTCGACCGAAGGTGGCCGCGGGCGGGCGCGACGCGCCGCCTCCTCCGCGGTCTGCCTCGCCCCCGGCTCCGCGGCGTCGAGGCGCGCGAGCTCGCGCCGCAGCCGCGCAACCTCCGGTGACCCCGCCCGCTCCGCCTCCGCGAGGCGGTGGCGAACCTCGTCGCGGCGCAGGATGACGAGGTCGTGCAGGCGCCCCGCGTGCTCCACCTGCTCCTCGGGCGTGGGCGGATGGTCGAGGCGCACGGTCGGCCGCGTCGGCTCGACGGAGGCGGCGGCCGGCGCGCCCGGACCCGGGGCTGGACCCCCCGCGGTTCGCACCGTCGCGAGCGCCGACTCGGTCACGGGGTCGGAAGCCCCGGGCACGCCGCCATCGAGCGCGACACGCGGGCCCCCGTCGGCCGCGCGGTCGAGCGAGCCCGGCGCGCGCGACACCCCGAGGCCCATGGGAGGCCGCCCTCCGCTGCCACTCCGCAGCGCATGGCCCGGCGTTCCCGCGTCGAGGTGGGGCTCCTCCGACACACCCCCGGGCGCGGAGCGCGCACCGAGCCACGCGGCCACCGCGCAGAGGACCGCGAGCGCGAGGACGGACGCGACGACCGCGTTTCGCCCCGGTGCGTTCAACGTCGCGCCGCCGTCATTCCTCGCCCGACTCGCCGCGCGGGGCGAACACCAGGCTCGCCGAATTCACGCAGTACCTCAGGCCCGTCGGGCGCGGTCCGTCCTCGAAGACGTGCCCGAGGTGCGCGTCGCATCGCGCGCACACGATCTCGACGCGGCGCATGCCGTGCGAGCGGTCCTCCCGGGTCGCCACCCGGTCGCCCGTCGCATCCGAGAGCGCGCGGAAGAAGCTCGGCCACCCGCTGCCGGACTCGAACTTCGTGCCGCTGTCGAAGAGGGCGCCCTTGCAGCACACGCATCGGTACACCCCGTCGCCGTGGTGGTCCCAGTACTTGCCGGTGAACGGAGGCTCGGTGCCGCACAGACGCGCGACCGCGTACTGCTGCGGCGTCAGCTCGGCCTTCCACTCCGCGTCCGTCTTGTCTCTCGTGTCGCCCATGTCCTCGATGCTCCGTGTGCGTCGTGACTGCCGCAGCGCCGACTGTAGGACCGCGCTCGCCGCCCGGCCATTCCGGAGGGTCCGAGTCCTCGGCCCGCCGTCGATGCGCTACCCTCGCGCCCGGATGAACGGCCTGGTCCCTCTCCTCGCCGCGCGCCCGATGGAGCGCCCCACGTGACGGTCCCCGAGAAGCCGCGCACCTCACCGCTCTGGCTCGTCGGAGCGACGCTGGTCGCCGCACCAGTGGCGCTCGCCTTCGAGAGCGGGCTGCGATGGGTACTGTTCCCCGCCGACTTCGAGGTCGTGCGGACGTGGCTCGGACCGTCGCTCACCGTCGTGGCGTGGGCGCTCGTGGGGCTCGCAGCCGCCGCGGGCGTCGGGGGCGCCGCCGCACAGCGCACGCTCGTGCAACGGAAGCTCGCGCGGCTCCCGTCCGACGCATCCGAAGGGTCCCGTCAGGCCGCCTGCACGCAGGTCTTCCTGTTGACCGCGTCCATTCCCCAGGTGCCGGTGCTGATGTCCACCTTCACGTTCATGTTCGGGGCCTCGATCGTGCCGACCGTCGTGGGGGTCGCCGTCTGCACCGTGTCGGTGCTGGTGCAAGGCCGTGCGCTCCGCACGATCGGATGGGGACACGAATGACGCTCGAAGTGCTCGTCATCCCGCTGCTGCGGGACAACCACGGCTACGCGCTCGTCGATCGATCGTCCGGCACCGCCGTGGTCATCGATCCCTCGGAGGCGGACCCCGTGTCGACCGCGTTGCACGCGGCCTCCGTGCGGCCGGTCGCCGTCTGGTGCACGCACCACCACGCCGATCACGTCGGCGGCGTGCCGGGTCTGCTCGAGCGGCACCCGGAGCTGCCGGTGCTCGGGAGCGCCTTCGATCTCGAACACGGGAGGATCCCGGGGCAGACCCGCGGACTCCGGGACGGAGACGAGCTCGTGCATGGCGGCGTCGCCTTCGATGCGCTCTCGGTCCCCGGCCACACCCTCGGCGCGCTCGCGTACGTCGGCGCGGGCCACGCCTTCACCGGCGACACCCTCTTCCTCGCAGGCTGCGGGCGCGTGTTCGAGGGCACGATGCCGCAGATGCGGGCATCGCTCGCTCGGCTGGCCTCGCTGCCGGCCTCCACCCGGCTCTGGGTCGGGCACGAATACACCGCCCGGAACCTGGAATTCGCAGCGACGGTCGAACCGGAGAACGTCGCGGTCGCCGCGCGGCTCGAGGCGGTCCGTCGACGGCGCGCGGCCTTCGAGACGACGATGCCCGGCACCATCGGGGAGGAGCTCGCCACCAACCCGATGCTGCGCTGGGATGCAGAGGCCGTCCTTCGCTTCGCCGCGCGTCGGGGCGCGGCCGCGACCCCGGACGAGGTGTTCGCCCGGGTCCGAGAGGCGAAGGACGCGTTCTAGACGTCGCGGCCTCGGTGAACGCGGCCGAAGGACGTCACGGACACGTCCAGCTGCAGGACGCGCCGCCGTTGATCATGTTGCAGCGGTCCCGGCCCAGCGCCTCGAGCGCCGTGCAGAACGCCTGCGCCGTGCCCGGCCGGGCCACGCAGCACGCGCCGCCCGCATCCCGCGGGGGCAGGATCGAAGCATCGCGGCCAAGGAGCCCGCCGTCCACCGGGACAAGCCCTCCCCCGTCGCGGAGGACGGGCCCGCCGTCGCGCGGAGGCAGCACCGCCCCGTCGAGCGGAGGCATCACCGCAGCGTCGCGGAGGGCGGGCCCGCCGTCGCGCGGAGGCAGCACCGCTCCGTCGCGCGGAGGCAGCACCGCTCCGTCGCGCGCGATCGGACCTGCATCGCTGGGCCCCCCCGCGTCCATCGAGGAGCCCGTCCCCGCATCCGCCGTGCACATCGGCGCCGCCGACCATGCGCACGACGTGCCCATGTTGAGCATCGTGCACCGCGCCTCACCGAACGCTTCGACCGCATCGCAGTCCGACTGCGGCATCCCCGGCAGCGCCACGCAGCACGACGTCGCCCCGCCATCCATCGGCTCCGAGGTGCCGGCGTCCATCGCGGTGCTCGTCCCCGCATCCGCCGTGCACGCCGGCGCCGCCGACCATGCGCACGACGTGCCCATGTTCAGCATCGCGCACCGCGCCTCACCGAACGCTTCGACGGCATCGCAGTCCGCCTGCGGCATCCCTGGCAGCGCCACGCAGCATCCGTCCGCGGCGGCGGCGTCGGACGGGGCGTCGGCGTCTGGGGTGCCCTCGAGGCCCGCATCCACGCGCTCCGTGGTGCCGGAACCGCAACCGGGCGACGAGATTCCTGCGAGCAGACCGGTCAAGGCGAGGCCGACGACGCTGAGCTTCTTCATGAAAAGACCCTTTCGAGCGTCCGGTGGGCCGACGTCGGCGTCCCGGCGCTCATCAGGGGAGAGTCACCACCCGCCCGCCCCGCGTCAACCGGCGCGTCCGGTCAGCGCCGTCGCCACTGGAACTGCGCCTCGTGGGTGGCCGCGTAGCGCTGCTGGACCCGAAGCAGATCGTCGTAACGCTCCGGCATGCCAGCGGCGAACGCGAGCAGCACCCGGCCTGCTGCCTCCGCGTCGTGCGAGGCCCGGTGCGCGTTCTCGAGCGGGATCCCGAGGCGCGCGCACACGTCCACGAGCTTGTGCCCGCGCTCCTGCTTCTGGAGCTCCCGCGCCCACACGAGCGGGTCCACCCACACCCCGTCGTCGGCGCAGGCCGGCGGCACGTCGACGCCGCGGGTGGGCACCCCGATCCGACGACATTCCGCCCAGAAGAACCGGGTGTCGAAGGACTGGTTGTAGGCCACGGGGATCCGCCCCTCGAGCTCCGCGCGCAGTTCTTCCCAGCAGCCGTCGAAGCCGGGCGCGCCTTCGACCATCGCGTCGGTGATCCCGGTGATCGCGGTGATCTCCGCGCTGATCGGCACCCCAGGGTTGATCAACCAGTGGCGGCTGCGCTCGAGGACTCCGTCGTGGAAGAGGGCGACCCCCACCTCGATCACCCGATCTTTCTCGGCGTCGAGGCCCGTGGTCTCGAAGTCGAGCACGACGAACGAGGCCCGCGCCCACGCGGTCCCCGGATCGACCCCGTGCGCCAGACCGCGGACCTGGGTCGCCAGCCTCGACATCCGCTCCGCGATGCCGGGGTAGTGCTTTCCGGTCGGGAAACATCCGCACACGTCGATGGAGCCGCGCATCGGGGGACCATGGCCCGTGCGATGCGTTCACCGCAAGCGTCCCGGCGCCCGGCCCGGGAAGCCAAGCGCGCGGAGCGTGCTAGACCAGCGACGTTCCACGAGGTCCCGTGGCTGCCCCTGACGACGCCCCCGCGCCGCGCCCTGCGGCGACCGCCCGACCGCTCACGCGGGTCCTCACCGAGGCCGCGCGCCTCGTCGTGGTCGGCGCCCTGCTCGCGGCCGCGTCGGGGATCCTGCGCGGCGTGCCCACCACGACCGCCATCCTCGGGGAGACGCCGACGACGTGCGGGGCGCCCCTGCAGGCCCGCCCCGAGGTCGCGTGGATCGAGCAAGGCGAGGCCCGACCCCTGCTCGACGACGCGCAGGTGACCTTCGTGGACGCGCGGCCCCGGGACGTGTTCGAGGCCGGGCACGTCACGGGCGCGGTCAACGTCCCGATGGACACCGGGGCCATCGACGCCGCCGCGACGCAATGGATGCAGGGGACGCGGACGATCATCACCTACTGCGACACGAACGGGGATTGCGCGAGCAGCAAGCGACTGGCCGGGCTCCTCGCCGAGGCGGGCCTCCCGGACGTGCGGGTGCTCCGCGGTGGCATGCCGGCGTGGCTCGAGAACCAGTACCCCGCGGAGGCCGGCCCATGCCGCGCGTGCCCGTGATGCCGCGACTTCCCGCGAAGGGACGCACCGCCCTGGTGTGGGGCGCACGCCTCGCGCTCGCGGCCGTGTTCCTGGGCGCGGCCGTGCCCAAGCTGGGCGACCCGGTCGCCTTCGCCCGCGACATCGACCACTACCACCTCGTCCCGGCGCCGCTGCTCGGGCCGCTCGCGGTCGGCTTGCCGCTGCTCGAGGCGCTGGTCGGCGTGGCGCTCGTGACCGGCGTGCACGCCCAGGGCGCCGCGCTCGTCGCGCTCGTGATGTTGCTCTCGTTCGCGGGGGGCATGGTCCAGGCCCTCGCGCGCGGCATCGACCTCGACTGCGGGTGCTTCGGCAGCGCCCTCGCCGCCCGCGTCAGCGGATTCACCGTCGCCCGCAACCTCGGGCTCGCTGCGCTCTGTCTGCCCGTGCTCTTCCTGCGCCCCGGCGCGGTGGACGCGCGCCCCGAGGATTCGTCCGCGCCGCCCGGGGCGTGACGGCCGACGGCGTGGGTTGCATGGCCGCCGCGCGCTCGGCACGATGAGCCGTCGATGCAGCGGTCACACCTCGCGCTCGCCGCGCTCCTCGCCCTCGGGTCCGTCCCCTTCGCGGCGGTCGAGACCGCCTCGGCCACGCAGATCGACGTGCTCGATCTGCGGGCGCTCGTGCGGGCCTCCGACCACGTCGTCGTCGGCACGGTGGTGCGGACCGTCGCCCACCTCGACGGGCTCGAGCGCATCGTCACCGACGCCGAGATCCGCGTCGAGGAGCGTCTGCACGGCCCGGCCCGGGCGGGCACGACCGTGCGTGTTCGCCGCCTCGGCGGCGTGCTCGGCGACGTCGGGATGCGCATCGAAGGGGAGCCGACGTTCATCGCGGGGGAGCGCCTCGTGCTCTTCGCGCGGACGGTCGGAGACGAGCCTGTCCTGCGTCCGGTGGGGATGTCTCAGGGCGTGCTGCCCATCGAGCGACGGGACGGTGCCGAGCAGGTGATGCCGGGCGGCGAGGGGCTGACGATGGTCGCCCCCGGTCCCGGCGGCGCGCTCGAACCGGCGGCTGGCGCGCTCGTCGAGCCCCGCGGCATCGACGCGCTCCTCGCGGAGATCCGGTCGCTCGTGGCGGAGCTTCATGGCGGCCGGTGAAGGTCCTCCGCGCGCGGCGGCGTGCCCGCGCACGAGCCACGGCCTCCCGTGGAGAGGCGCGCTGAGTGGCGCAGCGCTCGCGGCCCTCCTCGCCCCGGCGCCGAGGGCAGCCGCGTGGTGTCAGATGACCACGAGCGTCCGACGCCCCACCGCCGCCGCACCGTGCGTGATGGCCGAGGCCGGCGAGTTCCCGCTCGCGTGGCGGCGACGCTGCACCGAGACCTCCCTCAGCATCTTCGCCGCCCGCGACCTCGAGGACGCCGCGGTGCGGGGCGTGGTGCAGGACGCCATCGACACCTGGACGAGCGTCGGGTGCGACGCGCTCGGCACCCCGACGGGCCTGTCCGTCGCGCTCCTCGACGCGCCGTCGGAGTGCTCGCAGGCCGTGCATCACGCCTCGGGGCACAACGTGAGCTCGATCGTGTTCGTCGCCGACGGCTGGAGCACCGAGCGGATGCACGATCCCCGCGCCTACGCCCTCACCCTCGTGTGGCACGACCCCCGCACCGGTGAGATCTGGGACGCCGACATGGACGTGAACGAGGCCCGCGGCACCTACGCGGTATGCCCTCCCGAGGGATGCGCGCCGGGCTTCGTCGATCTGCCGAACGTGCTCACCCACGAGATGGGTCACTACTTCGGGCTCGGCCACACGCCCGACGACGCGCTCGCGACGATGTGGTCCTCGGCCGAGCCGGCCGAGACGCTGAAGCGGGACCTCCAGCCCGACGACGCCGCGGGGCTCTGCGCCCTCTACCCGCCGGGCTCGTTGCCGGAGACCTGCGATCCGACCCCGCGCGGGGGCCTCGGCCTCGACTGCGGTCCGGGGAGCGACTGCGGCTGCAGCGTGCCGGGGCGCGGCGCGACGGGCACGGGCACCGTCGGCGGCGCGGCCCTCGCGCTGCTCGGCCTCACGCTGCGAAAGTGGCGGCGGTCCGGGCGCTAGATCGCGCGTCCGTCCGGCGCCGGCCGAGCCTCGCGTCGACGGTCACATGCCGCCGGTGCAGGCGCCGGGCGCGGGCTGCAGGCCGGGCGTCAACGGATCCGAGTCGTCGCCGCGGATGAGGAACGGCCTCGCGTTCACGGCACCCGTGACCAGTCCGTCCACCGTGGACGCGTCGGCGCTCCCGAACCACTGACAAGGCGCCTCGACGTTGACAGCGCCCGTCGGCCCCATGAGGGAGACCGCCCCGAGAGAAGGCGCCGACACGTCGTTGTCGCGGACGAGCACCTCCGGCGGCAAGGCGAGTCCGATCGCCAGGTTCGCGAAGCCGGCGCCTCCCCGGCCGTTGCCGGTCAGCTGATTCTCGCGCACCGCGCCCGCGACGACGGCGGTGGCGGAGATCGAGAGGCCGTTCCTGGCCGCGCCGATGACCTGGTTGCCGCGGACGTCCAGCGCCGTGATGGTGCCGCTGCCGATCGACAGCCCCCCGCCCGAGTCCGTCGTGTTGTCGATCCGGTTGGCGCGCAGGGTGAGCGCAGCGAAGTCGCCGAACACCAGCACGGTGGAGGTCGGCCCGTCCGTGAAGCAGCTCTCCTCGACCACGGCCGACCCGGAGACCGTGACGCGCGGGATCGCCAGGGCCGAGGCGCCCAACGGGTTCTGCAACGGCGCGACCGCGATCCGGCGGATCTCGATCGCGCTGAACGCGGTGTCCAGCGTCGCGGCGACGTACCCGAGGTGGCTGAACCCCCCGGCGGGGAGCGACGGGATCACGACGGTGTCGCGGAACTGGAAGCGCGGCGCCGAGAACACGAGGTTCACGCCCCTCCACAACCCGGTCGGCGGCCGCTCGAGCCGAAACCCCTCGACGGTCACGTCGCCCGCGGTGGAGGTGACGACCACCTGACCGCGGATCACCGCCTCGACCCCGCTGCGGGAGCACCCGCTCTCGCCGACGCGGACGCCGCGGAGGACGACGGCGCGGGTCACCCTCACGTCACCGTCGAACGTCCCCGCATCCACGCAGATCACGTCGCCCGGCCCCGCGACGCCGAGCGCGTGGCCGACGCTGGCGAAGGGTGCCGCGGCGACCCCTTCCGCGAGATCGTCCCCGGGCGCCGTGGTGAAGCGGTCGCCGGCCACGGACGCGTCGTTGACGAACCACCGGCACGCGGACGTCGGGACCCCCGCGTCGGCCGTCGAAGCGTCGACCATCGAAGCGTCGACCATCGAAGCGTCGACCATCGAAGCGTCGACCATCGAAGCGTCGACCATCGAAGCGTCGACCATCGAAGCGTCGAC
>CAIKNO010000097.1 GCA_903828805.1 uncultured Sandaracinus sp.
CGCGGCACGGCGACCGGCCCGCGGAGCCCGAGCGCAGCCTCGAGGTGTCCCCGGGGACCCTCAGGGTCCGGGTGGCGCCCTGGGGACAGGTCTGGATCGACGGGCGCTCGCAGGGGCGCGCGCCCTTCACGGGCACGCTGCCGGCCGGCCCGCACCTGGTCGAGGCGGGGCGCAGCGAACCGGAGGTGCGGCGCCGGGTCGTCGTGACGGCGGGCGGGCTCGAGGACCTCGACCTCGATCTTCCCGAGCCTCCGGGCTGAACGCCCGGAGCGCCCGCCGCGCAGGCCGCGCTCAGCAGTCCACGCCCAGCGTGCAGCGGGCCGAGAGGCTGCAGAACCCCGAGGCGCACCGGAACACCTCCGCGCAGGTTCCGTCCGTGCACGGGCAGTCGGCCGACGACGAGCACCCGACGGTGCAGTAGTTCGTGGTCGGGCCGAACGCCGCGCAGAACCCGTCGTCGAGCCCCTCGCCGCCGCACGCGGGGTCGGCCCCCGCGGCGGGCGCGTCGCAGGTCTGCACACTAAAGTCGGCGAGGGCCGCGCAGGTGCTCGACCGCAGGCCGCACACCGTGTCCGCCGTCCCCTCGACGCTGGTGACCGCCTCGGTCGACATGTACGGGTGGACCCGGGCGCAGTCGCCGCCCGGGACCGCGGCCTGCCGCCACAAGCAACGGAGGCCCGCGTCGGCCCCGCGGAAGCGCGTCGGCACGCAGAGCTGCCCCGCGCGGCATTGCGTGTCGGCCACGCAGGGCTCGCAGGGTCCGGACGACCGCAGCGGCACCTCGGTGCAGACCTGCCGTCGGATGTCGCACGCGCCTGCGGGGCACCCGCTGCTGGCGGTGCAGCCGACACAGGTTCCCTCCCCGGCGTCGCACGCCGGCGTCCCCTCGAGGTGCGCGCACTCGGCGTCGGCGCCGCACCCGACGCAGACCCCCGCCTCGCACCTTGCGGCCGTCGGCGCGCTGCAGTCGGCGTCCTCGGCGCACGCGACGCAGGCCCCCTCGACGCAGCGCGGCGCGCCACCGGCGCACTGCGCGTCCATCAAGCACGCGACGCAGCCCGCGTCGCTGCAGAACGGCGTGTCGCCGCTGCAGCCGCACCCGGCGGCGTCGGCCCCGGCGCCATCGAGCCCCGCGTCCTCGGGTGCCCCCGCGTCTCGTTCCCCGCCGGCGTCCCGCGGGCACACCGGGTCGCCCGGCGTCGCCCCGCAGTCGATCGTCCGGTCGACGCAGCCCCCGAGCGCGAGCGCCACGCCCACGAGCCACCACCCTGCCCGATTCCTCATCCCGCCCGCTCCTCGCCTCAGAAAGCCCACAGACCGCGTCCCGAGGCCCGCGCCGCGCCGGGCGCGCCACCGCCCTCGCCGAGCTGCACCACCGCCCACACCGCAGCCCCGACGAGGAGCGCGCCCCCGGCGCCGATCCAGCCCGCGACGGCCGCCTCGTCGGGCACGTGGCAGAGCGCAGGACTGCCCTCGCACCAGGTGCCCTGGGCGAGCCGCACGGCGCCCAGAAGGACGCCCCCGAGGCCGCCGAGGGCGAGGCCGGAGGCGAGGGCGATCGCCGCCGAGTCGGGCCCCTGCGGGGCCTGCTCGAGGTCCTCGCGCACGACGAGCCCCTCCGGACCGAGCGTGAACACGCGCCGGGCCGTCCGGTGCCCCTCGGCGCTGATCGACAGCGCGTGCTCCCCGAACGCCAGCATGCCCTCGTGCGGCAACGTGCCGAAGGGCACGCGGTCCACCGTCACCGTCGCGCCGCGAGGCGTCCCCTCGACCCGCAGGGAGGCCATCCCGCCGGCGCTCCACGCGACCCACGCGGCGTCGAGCGCCGCCCGCGCCGCGTCCCGTACGCCGCCGTCGGACGCCTCTGCGCCTCCGTTCTCGACCCGGCCCGCGGCGTCGGTGAGCGAGACCGACACCCGCGGTCGCGCCCCACGTCGTGTCCACACCGCCACGGCCACCGCGACGCGCGCGCCCCGCGCGGCCACCGCCTCGGACGCGCACTCGAGCGCGGCGCATCCGACCGGCGCGACCTCGAAAGTCAGACCGCGCGCGGCGAGGCCCTCCCGGACGCCTGCCAGCGCGAGCGCGCCCTCCTCCGCCGCCGCGTCGCCGCCGGCCTCGAGCACGAGCGCGACGTCCGCCTGCGCCGACGCCTGCGGCGTCCACGTCCCGATCGACAGCCCGAGCACCCACGCCGCCACCGCCCGCTTCATCAGAACCCGCCTCCCACGTGCACCGTCACGTCTCCATGCGCGGCCTGCACGTTCGCGCCGATCGACACGGCGCTGATCGACACGGCGCTGCCCGACACCGAACGCACCAGGTGCACCAGCGGCACCGTCATCCACGGCCCGGCGAGCGTCGCGAGCACGAAGCCCGCGTCCGCCTGCGTGGCGGCCGCGATGCACGGAGGCTCCTGCTCGACCGCGGGCCCGCATTGCGGGGCCGATGCCGCGAGCGCCACGCCCCCGGCGAGCGCAGCCACCCCGAAGCCACCCGCCGCCACGCTCCACCAGGGCACGCCCCGCGCGCGGGGCAGCAGGAACGGCATCGCGAGGGCGCCCAGCGTCGCACCGCCGAGCGCCGGCATCCACACGCCGTACCTCAGGTCGAGCCACGTCGCGGCGCGCGCGAGGTAGTCGACGTCGACGGGCATGGCGACGGCGAGCCTGTCGCCCGCGCCAGCGCGCACGGCGACCATCGAACCGGCGGCCAGCTCCCCGGCCGCGCCGAGCGCGAGCAGCGAGACGCCCACTACGAGCGAGGCGGTGTCGTCCCCCACCGAGGCGTCGTCCGCGCGGTCCCCTGCCCCTTCCGTCCCGCGGGCGGTGGCGCCGTCCCGCAGCGGCCCCGCGGCGGCCTGCAGCTCGCTCGAGGCCGCCACGATCGACCCGACGATCCGCCGCTCCGACACGAGCACGCGTTCGACCCGGAGGCGCCCGTCCTCCCGGGGCGTCACGAGCCAGACCTCCGAGGCCCCCACGAGGGCCCCCACGTCCGCGGCGTGGCCGACCCGCGCGCGGGCGCTCTCGGCGTCGTGGTACTCGAGCCGCAAGCTGCCGTCGGTCCGGACCGCCGCATCGAAGCGGGCGTCGAGGCGCACGACGTTCGCCCCAGCGCCAAGGCGCACGCGGTGCACCCGCCCGCGCCGGGCGGAGTCGCACTCGACCTGCACGCGGTAGGCCCCCGGCAACAGGTCGTCGCTCACCAGCGGCGTGTTGCCGAGCTCGATGCCGTTGAGCCTCACGGCGCAACCGCTCGGCGTGCTCTCGACGCGCACGCTGGCCGGCGGCGACATGGCCGACCGCACGTCGATCTGCCGCAGGA
Source organism: uncultured Sandaracinus sp. (assembly GCA_903828805.1). Lineage (GTDB taxonomy): Bacteria > Myxococcota_A > Polyangia > Polyangiales > Sandaracinaceae > Sandaracinus. Next base: position 3,328 of record CAIKNO010000097.1, read on the forward strand.
GCGACAGGACCTCCGGCGGATGGTTGTACTCGCTCGGCGCGACCCGCGGCACGAGCCTGCGGCAGTCCAGCGCCTGGCGCTCGGCGGAGGCGAGGTCGTCGGTCTCCACCATCGCCCGCACGAGGTAGAGGCACGTGTCGAGGACCTGTCGCGAGCGCACGAGCTCACGGTTCAGCTCCGCGACGGCGCGCTCGCTGACCTCCTGCGCCGCGAGGAGGTCGGTCCGCGCCACCGCGTAGTCCGCACGGGCGAGGCTCCGGACCGCCGCGCGCGACGACGCGAGCCACCGTTCGATGTCGCTGCCCGAGAGTTCGGGGGGCTCGCTCGAGGCCTCCTCCTCGAAGCGGAGGCGAGAGGCGTCGGGGTCGAGGGCCTCGGGACCGGCGGCAACGCGGAGCCCGGCTGGGTCGGGGGCCGCGCCCTCGACGGTCCGCGCGGGGAGCACGAGGACGCGCTGCGCCTCGGCGAGCCCCGGCACGAGGGCGAGCGCGATCGTCCACACACCGATGAGGCAGGCCCCGGACCGCATCGGGCGCGAACTTACGGGGGACCGTGGCGCGCGGCAACCTGCGTCCCGCGCGACGCGCGCGCCGAATCGCCACCCCACGCAACGGGCGCTGCGCCCGCCCGACACCGCACGCGCCGGATTGACCCGGCGCCGCCCTCCGGCCAACCCTCGGCGCGCCCGGAGACCTGGGCCCGGAATCGATCAGAGGCAATCTCACATGCAGCCCGACCGCGCGTCCGTCCGACCACCAACGCCCCTCCCGTTGCCCGACTCGACCGATGGACCGCCCTGCACCCGACCGCGCTCCGGACGACATGTCCCCGCGATGCCCGCGTTCACGCTCGCCCTGCTCGCGTGGGGCTGCGGCGGGGTGGTCTGCCCGACGGGCACGGAGGACATCGGGGGGCGCTGCCTGACCGCTGCGCACGACGGGTCCACCGAGGACGCGGCGACCGAGGATGCGGCGATCGACGCCGCCGTTCCGCCCGACGGCGCGCCGCCCGCCGACGGATCGCTGCCCGTCCCCTTCGACGGCGGCGGAGGCCTCGAGGACGCCGGGCCCGTCTGCGCGACGACAGCGGAGACCTGCAACGGGCTCGACGAGGACTGCGACACCCGGATCGACGAGGGCGTGCTCGTGACGTTCTTCGCCGACCAGGACGGCGACGGCTACGGGCACCCGCGGCTCACGATGACGGGCTGTGCCGCGCCCGACGGATACGTCGCGCGGGCCGACGACTGCGACGACCTGTGCGGCGCGTGCCATCCCGACGCGGCCGAGGTCTGCGAGCGGCTCGACAACGACTGCGACGGAACCGTCGACGAGGGGGTCACGGTCGCGCGCTTCTCCGACGACGATGGGGACGGCGTCGGCGGCGCGCCGATCGCCGCCTGCCCCGGCGCGCCCGACACCGTGGAGCGCGGCGGCGACTGCAACGACCTCGCCGTGACCGCATATCCGGGCGCGCCGGAGCGCTGCGACGGCCTGGACAACGACTGCGGAGGCGTCGTCGACGAGCTCTATCCGTGCGTCCGCGGGAGCGCCGTGACGTGCGCGACCGCCTGCGGATCGCAGGGGATGGGCACCTGCTCGGCGACCTGCATGCAGCCTTCGTTCGCCGCGTGCGCGGCCCCCGCGGAGAGCTGCAACGCCCACGACGACGACTGCGACGGCCGGGTCGACGAGACGTGGCTCTCGTTCGGCCCGGGCCGCACGCTCACCGCCGCGGGGATGCACCGCGTCGAGCTCGTCGCCACCGCGACCGGCTTCGTCGCGGGCTACAACACCGCGACGGGCCTCTTCGTGCAGCGGCTCGACGCGGGGGGCGCACCGCTCGGCAGCGCGGTCCTCGTCGGCGACGGGCCCGTCCAGTTCTCGCTCGCCGCCACCTCGACGCAGCTCGTCGTCGCGACGATCCGGGCGGGCATCATCGGGGCGGTGCTGCTGCGGCCGAGCGACCTCGGGACGGTCGCCACGCTCGCTTCGTTGCTGCCCTCGACGGTGTTCGCGTCCCGGATCCGCGTCGTCGCGTCGGGGACGCGCGCGCTCTTCCTGTTTCACGACGGCGCGAGGGTCCGCGCGGCGGCCCGCACCTTGCCGGGTTTCGGGGGGACCGACATGGGCACGGTGGTCGGGCCCGACTGCGCGGTCGAGTTCGACGCCGCGCTCGACACCGACGGCGCCCGGGTGCTGGTCGCGACGGCCGAGAGCACGGCGTCCGGCGACGTGTGGCTCACCCCGATCACGTGGACCGGCGCCGCATCGGGCCCCGCGCTGCGGGTGACGAACGACGCCGACGCGCAGCGACTCCCGGCGCTCGCGACGCTCGCGCGGCCCGACGGAAGCCGGAGATACGGGGTGGCGTTCATCGACGACGTCGCCGCGGCGGGCGCGCCCGATCCGCTGCTCTTCGCGAACGTGGAGGCAGCCGCCGATGGGACGATGCGGGTCCGGGACATCCTCCGGCTGACGACCTCCTCGACCGTGGCGCTCACGGGCGGCGGCGCGGCCCTCGACGTCTCGGCGGGCGCGGATCACTTCAGCGTCGGCTTCATGCAGCCGGCCGGCAGCGCGGCGCGGATCTCGCTGACCGACATCGAGGAGCCCCCCGGCGCGAGCGCGCTCGCCGCGGCGGCCGTGTCGATCGACGCGACCGTCGCGCGCACCGGCTTCGCGCAGGCTGCAGGGCCCACGGGGTCGCTCGCGGCGATCGCCTCGGGCACGCCCGTGTCGGTGTTCGTGCGGGCCTGTCGCTGACGCGGGATCAGGGTCGGGCCAGCACCGAAAGGTGCGGCTCCATCAGCGTCGCGAGCGCGCGCACGATCTCCACCGGGTCGGGCGACTCGAGGGTGGGCATGCGCACCTGGGGCACCCCGGCGAGCTCGCGTGCAAAGAGCGCGGCGAGCTTGTCGCCGGCGCGCTTGCGCGTCGCGTACTCCAGCCGCACCTGCGCGACCGCCGCGTCGAGCGCCTCCTCGCCCGAGGCCGCATGACCGAGCGTCCCGAGCCATCCAGGCTCGGCCTGATCGCTGCGGTTCAGCACGAGCGCCGCCGGCCGATGGTTCAGTTTCGAGAGCTTGCGCGCGAGGAACGACACGTCCGCCTGCGCGGAGCCGGTCGGCGCGGCGACGAGGACGTACCGGGTTCGCTCGCCGAGCAGCATCCGCTCGCTCATCCGGGCGAAGCGCGCGAAGCGGTCCTTCACGAGCGCGAGGTCGGCGAAGAGCTGCGCGAGGTCCTTGAGCACGCGGGGGTTCAAGATCCGGGCGAACATCGACTCCACACGCTTCTCGACCGACGCGAAGAGCCCCGGTCCCCGGTCGTCCTCGGCGACGTTGCGCGCCATGCTCCCGAGCCACGTCACGGCGCGCCCCTCGAAGAGGACGGCGAGCCGACCCGGATAGCTCACGAAGTCGAGCGCGTTGCGGGAGGGCGCCGTGTCGATGACGAGGTAATCGTAGTCGCCCTCCTCGACCGCCTTGGCCACGAGGATCAGCGAGACGATCTCGTGCATCCCCGCCGCTGCGTCCGCCATCGTCGCGTACACCGGGTTCCGCATGACCCGGGCGAGGTCGTCCGGGCGTCCCTCGAAGAGCACCCGCGCGAACGTCGGCGTCGACCGGCGCGGCTCCGGCATGAGCGCGAAGAGCTTGCCCTCGACCGCAGGCTCGACGTGGGCCGGCTGAACCACCTCGGTGATCTCCACGCCCATCGCGTGCGCGAGGCGACGGGCCGGATCCACGGTCACGATCAGCGTGCGGGCTCCGGTACGGGCCAAGGCCACCGCGAGCGCCGCGGACGAGGTCGTCTTGCCGACCCCTCCGCCGCCTGCACACACGATCGTCACCGGCACCTTGGTCATGCCGCGCCCTCCTCGGCCAGCCAGCGCGCGACGTCCCCAGCCGCGGGGTCGTCCGGCTGCTCCCCATAGACGAGCGTCCTCGTCGAGAGCGGACCGGAGGCCTCCCCGGCGAGCACCTCGAGGGCCTCGCGCTGCACGGTCTTTCGGGCGTCGAGCACGCGCAGCAGCTCGGTCGCTGCAGCCCCCGAAGCGCCTCCGCGGGCCTCGAGCGCGCGCGCGGCATCCCACGCGGCCTCGGGCAGGGGCTGCGGGAAGCGATTGACGATGAGACGCGAGGCGGGCAGCCCGACCTCCACCTCGAGGGCACGGCACAGCTCCACCGTCTCGCTGAGCACCAGGCGCTCGGGCAGCGTGACGACCACGACCGAACAACGAGAGGGCGCCACGAGGCGCTCGATCAGCCGCTCCGAGAGGTCGTGGAGCGGTCCCGAACCGAACATGTCCCGCATCTGCGCCGGCAAACGCAGCCACGCGAGGCCGTGACCGGTCGCCGGCATGTCGACGACGACGCGCACGCCCGGATGCTCGTCGGCGTAGATCCGCACGCACTCGAGCATCGCCAGTTCGCGCAACGCCGGCGCGGCACGCAGCATCGGCTTGACCGCGAAGTTGCCGATGAACAACCGGGCCACGAGCGTCGATCCCAGCACGTTGGCCACGGCGCGCTCCATGGCGTCGCGCGGATCGACCACCCGGTGCACCACCTTCGTCCGCGCCCCGAGCGCCCGCTTGCCGGACTCCCCGTCGCCGAACTCGATCAGCACGGCGCGGCCCTCGCGGGCGGCCGCGCACTCGGCCAAGCCGGCGGCGAGCGTCGTCTTGCCGACGCCGCCTTTTCCGGTGACGAGCACGACGGGCCCCAGGGGCGGGAGCTTCTCCTTGGGAGCCGACGACATCCGGGACAGGGCCAAGAGGTAGCAGAATCGTCCTCGGACGGGAAGCCGTGGCCCCGACTCCGACGCGTCAGTTCGGTTCGAGCGGCAGGCAGACCTCGAAGCGGCTGCCCTTGCCTCGTTCGCTCGACACCGTGACCCAGCCCAGGTGGTCGCGAACGATCCCTTCGACCACCGCGAGGCCCAGCCCGGTGCCCTCGCCCTCGCCCTTGCGGGTGAAGAACGGCTCGAAGAGGCGGGGCAGATCCTCCTCCGCGATCCCTTGCCCATGGTCCTCCACCGAGATCCATGCGTACCGCCCTGACGGCGCGTGCACCCCCGTCGGCGGGATCACGTCGCGCTCCTCGACGCGGACGGACACCGCGCCCCCGCCCGGCGAAGCCTGGAACGCGTTCATGAGGAGGTTCGTGATGACCTGGAGGATCTGCTGCGCGTCGGCGCGCACCGACACGGGCGTCGGCGGCTCGACGAGCTCGATGGCGACCTGATGCCGCCGGGCCAGCGGGGCGAGCATGCTCGAGGCACCTTCCGCGAGCTGGCGCAGGTCGAGCGAGCGGCGGATCGGCGTGCCGCGCCGCGCAATGTCCAGAAGCGAACGAAGGATGCGCGCCATCCGGTCCGCTTGCTCGAGAATCACGCGTGCGCTGGCGCGTGCCTCGGAGTCTCCGGGCTCTTGCTCGATCGAGCGGGCGTGGCCACCGACCACGTTGAGCGGTGTGCCGAGCTCGTGCGCGAGCGACGAGGCGAGCTGCCCCACCGTCCGCAGCCGGTCCGCATGCCGCAACTGCTCGAGCGCCTCGACCCGCGCCGCGTCGAGTTCCTCGAGCGCGCGTCGCGTCGCGGAGAGCGTGGAGGCCATCTGGTTCATCTCGCGGGCGAGGAGACCCACCTCGTCGCGGCCGAGGTCCAGCGCCACCCGCGCCTCCAGGTCACCTGCCGCGATGCGCCGCGCGAGCTGCGCGAGCCGCGCCAGGGGGCGTCCCACGAACCACCCGACGAGCGCGAACGTGAGCAGCCCCGCGAAGCCGGAGATCGCGACGGTCTGTCCCACCACGCTGATGATCCGGATCGGTGCGAGCAGCGCCTCCATCGCGTGCGGCTCGACGAGTTCCACCGCGAGGCGACCCTCCGGATCGAGCGGAATGTACGTCAGCAGTTCCGCGCCGCGCACGCCGGCGACGACGTCGCCGCGTGCGAGCCCCTCGTCGGCCTGCCGACCGAGGAGCGGTCGAGGAAGCCCCCCGCGCCCGAGCCGGGACACGAGGTGCGACTCGATGTGTCCCCGCACCACCGCCTCCTCGCCGAGCATCCGCTCCGCTTCGGCGACCGGGTCGGCGTCCTGACCGCCTCCCGTGAGCGCGGCACGCAGGGCGTGCGCGAAGAACCGACGGTTCCGGAGGGTCACCTCGAGGAGCACCCGCCGCTCTTCCCGGACGCGGAACGTCACACCGACGGACAGCACGAGCACGATGGCGGCGATCAAGGCGAGCCACAGTCGAGTCGCGATGCGCATCCGTCCTCCAAGGGCTCGCGGCCCGTCGAAGCCTGGAGGACGTCCGCCCCCGTGCCGTCCCTCGAGCCTCGATTCGGCGCTATTGTCCCGTCCCCATGCCTGCACGCAACCCGTCGGTTCTGGTCGTCGAGGACGATGACGCCATGGGCGCGCTGCTCGAGCGCGACTTCACGAAGCGCGGATTTCGAGCGTCGCGCGTCCCCTCCGCCATCGAGGCCATGCGTGCCCTCGACGCCCAGGACTTCGACACGGTCGTGTCCGACGTTCGCCTCGGGGGGATGACCGGCCTCGAGCTCTGCGAGCAACTGGTCGCCCGACGCCCCGACGTCCCCGTGATCCTCGTGACGGCGTTCGGAGACCTGGACACCGCGATCGCCGCCATCCGCGCCGGCGCCCACGACTTCCTGCCGAAACCGTTCGAGGTCGAGGAGCTCGCGATGCGGGTCCGGAGGGCGGCCGAGTACCGCGCGCTCCGCGCGGAGGTGCGGCGGCTCCGGGAGGGCTACACGACGCCGATCCGGTTCGAGGACATGCTGGGCGAGAGTCCGGCGATGCAGCGCGTATTCGCAGTGGTCGAACGGATCGCGCCCGCCGACGCCGCGGTGCTGATCACCGGCGAGACCGGGACCGGCAAGGAGCTGGTCGCCCGCGCGGTGCACGCGCGAAGCGCGCGGGCCCGCGGGCCGTTCATCGCCGTGAACTGCGCCGCGATGCCAGAACCGCTGCTCGAGAGCGAGTTGTTCGGCCACACCCGCGGCGCGTTCACCGACGCACGGAAAGATCGGGCCGGACTCTTCCTCGAGGCCTCCGGCGGAACGCTCTTCCTCGACGAGATCGCCGAGATGCCGCTCTCGCTCCAAGCCAAGCTGTTGCGCAGCCTGCAAGAGCGGACCGTGCGTCCCGTCGGCAGCGACCGCGAGGTGCGCTTCGACGCGCGCGTCGTGAGCGCCACCCACCGCGACCTCGACTCGCGCGTCGTCGACGGCGCGTTCCGAGAGGACTTGTACTACCGACTGAACGTGCTGGAGGTCCGTCTGCCGGCGCTCCGGGCGCGGGGCTCGGATGTGCTGAGCCTGGCGAACGACTACCTCGCGCGCATCGCGAACCGAACGCACAAACCGGTCATGGGAATCGCCCCCGAGGCCGCCCGCAAGCTGATGTCCTACGCGTGGCCCGGGAACGTGCGGGAACTCGTGAACGCGATGGAGCGCGCGGTCGCGCTCGCCGAATACGACGTGATCACCGTGGCCGACCTTCCCGACAAGGTGCAGGCGTTTCGCAGCTCTCACGTCCTCGTCGCGAGCGACGACCCGAGCGAGCTCGCGTCGCTCGACGAGGTCGAGAAGCGGTACATCCTGCGTGTCATCGACTCCGTCGGTGGCAATCGAACCCGCGCGGCCGAGATCCTCCGAGTCGACCGCAAGACGCTGTACACCAAGCTCAAGAGCTACGGGTGGCGCCCCTCCGACGGCCCCCCGTGAGCGCCGTGGGACCGCCGGTGGCACGGTCGTTGATCCGCGGACCCCTCCGGGGCATCGTGCGCTCGGACGACGATGGCCCCTAGCAGCCGAGCCCCGTGCGGACGCCCCGCCGATCCGCCCGCCCTGAGGGGCGCCGGTGGCCGCGCGCGCGCCCGACGCACGGGGCCGCTCCGGTGGCTCGCACGCCTCGTCGGCCTCGCGCTCGGCCTGACCCTGCTCGCCGCGCTCGGCCTGGCCGCGGTGCTCGCGCACCATGCGCGCGGCCTGCCCGACGTGCGGCAGCTCCGCCATCACCAGCCCCCGCAGGTGACCCGGGTCGTCGACCGGCACGGAGAGCTGCTCGGGGAGATCTTCACCGAGCGCCGGACCGTCGTTCCGCTCGAGCGGATTCCCCGGGTGCTCGTGCTCTCGGTGCTCGCGGCGGAAGACGCCGACTTCTACCGACACGAGGGGCTCGACTACCCCGGGCTCGTGCGGGCGCTGGTGCGCGGCCTCCTCAGCGGGGGGCACGTCCGCGGCACGAGCACCATCACGCAGCAGCTCGTGAAGAACTTGCTGCTCGGCTCCGAGCGCACGATGACCCGCAAGGTCCGGGAGCTGCTGCTGGCTCGACAGGTCGAGCAGGAGTTCAGCAAGGACGAGATCCTCGCGCTCTACCTCAACCACATCAATTTCGGGCACGGCCGGTACGGGGTCCAGGAGGCGTCGCAGTACTACTTCGGGGTCGACGTCTCCGAGCTCACGCTCGCCCAGGCCTCGCTCATGGCGGGGATCCCGCAGTCCCCGACGCACCTGTCCCCCCGGAACCATCCGGAGGCCGCGCGACATCGCCAGGCGTTCGTGCTCGATCAACTCGAGCGCAAGCGCGAAGAGTACTGGCCCGACCTCACCGTCGAGGCCATCGCGGAGGCGCGTGAAGCCCACGTGCCGCTCGCGCCCCTGCCCGAATCTCGGCAGAGCGCCCCCGAGCTGGTGGAGCTCGCCCGGCGCACGCTCGTCGAACAGGTGGGCGAGGCCGTCGCCGCCCGGGGCGGCTTCGTGGTGCACACGAGCCTCGATCGCAGCCTTCAGGCCTCGTCCCGAGAAGCGCTGCGCCAGGGACTCCGCGCGATCGATGGACGCCTCGGCGCGCGCGCGCCGCTCCGCCGACAGCGCGTTCGCCGTGGTCAAGAGCCCGCCCCGATCGAGCGCGTCGAGGCCCTTCGGGTCGGCGGCACCTACGACGCCGTCGTGCTGTCGAGAGACGACGCGGCGGGGACGCTCGAGGTGGAGGTCGCGGGCCATCGCGCGCGGGCGCGCGTTTCGGACTGTGCGCGGTGGAACCCCGGGGACGTGCCCGCGTCCGGGTTCATCGACGAGGGTGTCCGGGTCCGCGCCTCGGTGCTCACGCTGGCCGACCCCGGCACGGAGCACGCCGACACCCAGGTCCGGCTCGAGCTCGGCCCGCAGGGCGCGGTGGTCGTCATCGACCCGCGGACCCGGGACGTCGTCGCCCTGGTGGGCGGTTACGAGCCCGAGAGCGGCTTCGATCGGGCCCGGCACGCGCTTCGGCAGCCGGGCTCGACGTTCAAGCCCTTCGTCTACGCCGCCGCCATCCGCTCGCGGCGCTACACCCCAGCATCGATCGTCATCGATGCGCCGGGCGTCTACGACCGCTGGATGCCGCAGAACTTCGAGACCTGGAGCTTCCACGGTCAGATGCGGGTGCGAGAAGCCCTCGCGAACTCGGTCAATCAGGTCGCCGTCCGGCTCCTCGAGGACCTCACCGCACCCGAGGTCGTCTCGCTCGCACAGCGGCTCGGGATCACCACGCCGCTCGATCCCTCCCTCGCGCTGGCGCTCGGCGCGAGCGAGGTCCGGCCGATCGAGCTTGCGAACGCGTACGCCACGTTCGCCGCGGGCGGGCGATGGGCACCGTTCCGGATCATCACGCGCATCGAAGGGCCGGACGGCGTCGACGTGCCTCTGCCGACCCCGGAAGCCCCGCGCGACGTGCTGACCCCTGCCGAGAGCTTCGTGGTGACGAGCCTGCTGACGAGCGTCGTGCAATCCGGCACGGCGACCGCCGCGCGGCGGCTCGCACGCCCCATCGCCGGCAAGACCGGCACGAGCAACGACGCCCGCGATGCATGGTTCGCCGGCTACACCTCGGACCTCGTCGGCGTCGACTGGGTCGGCTTCGACGACCACCGCTCGCTCGGCCGCCGCGAGAGTGGCGCCAGGTCGGCCCTGCCGATCTGGATGGACGTGGTGCGGGCGGCGAGCGCCGGGCGGCCCGCCGTCGACTTTCCCGTGCCACCTGGGGTCGTGACCGCCCGCATCGACCCTTCGACCGGTCTGCTCGCGCCCGAAGGACAACAGGGTTCGATCGACGAGGTCTTCCTCGAGGGCACCGCGCCGGTGCAAGCCGCGCTCGAGGCCGGCATCCTCGATCCGAGCGCGTTTCTGATGGAGCAGATGGGCGGCCTGGAAGGCGGGGCCGCGGGCGACACGACGGCCCCGGCGCCGGCCGCCCCGTGAGGCTTCGCGCCGGGCTCGCGATGGCGCTGGTCGCCCTCGCGCTGGGTCCGCTCTGCGGCGCGCTCGTCGTCGTCGAGACGACGGACCGTCGGGCCCGCCGCGTGGCGCTGGACGAGCGGGCCGACCGGCTCGGTGATGCGTGGCGCGCCCATCTCGACGAGGTCCTCCGCGCAGGCGAAGACGACCTCGCCCGACGATGCGACGCGCCCGGTCTCGTGGCGTGGCGGATCGAGGGGGGTGCGCTCGAGGGGCGGGCCGCGTGCGGCGAGCGCCGAAGGATTCCGCTTGCCGACGTCGTCCGCACGGCGCCCGGGGCCGACGCCGTGCGCGTGGGCCTCGAGTCGGGCCCTGCCCCGCGCGGTCGCATCCGCCGGGTGCTGCGGACCTTTCCCAGCGATGGACCCTCGACACGGCTCGTCCTCGACGTCGCATCACCGCGAACCGACGGGTCCTCCGCCGACGAGCGCGCGCTCGGCCTCTCGCTCGTCGTCGGCGCGGCGCTCCTGGGTGCCGTGGGGCTCGCGTGGCTCGCCGCGAGGCGGGTCCGCGCGCCGCTGTCCGAGCTCGAGGCCGCCGCGACCCGGATCGCCCGCGGCGATCGAGGCGTGCAGCTCGAGGGCGCCCCGAGCGATGCAAGCACCACGTTCTCGGCGTTCAATCGCATGGCCCGCGAGCTGCGGGACGCCGAGGCGCGGGCCCGCAGGGCCGAGCGCGTGGCCGCGTGGCGAGACATCGCGCGACGCATCGCCCACGAGGTCAAGAACCCCCTGACGCCCATCCGCACCTCCATCGAGACGATGCGGCGCACCAAAGCCCGCGCCCACCCGGAGTTCGACGAGATCTTCGAGGAGTCCACGATCACGGTCCTCGAGGAGGTCGCCCGGCTCGAGCGGATCGTGACCGAGTTCTCCCGCTTCGCCCGCCTCCCCCGTCCCGCGCCCGTGGACGTGGACCTCGCGCGCCTCGCGGCGCAGGCGGTGCAACTGCACGACGCCCATGGACACGGCCTCGAGGAGCCGGGCAGGACCGGAGCGGACGAGGCCGACACGGGGCACCCCGGACCCGTGTCGTTCACCCTCGACCTGCCCGGCGCGCCCGTCATGGTCCGGGCGAACCACAACCAACTGATGCAGGTGCTCGTGAACCTCGTGCAGAACGCGGTCGACGCGTGCCAGTCCATCCCTGGACGGCGCGGGCGCGTCCTCGTCCGCGTGCGCGCCACGGACGACGGCGGCGGCCGGCTCGTCGTGGGCGACGACGGACCGGGCATCGCGCCGGAGGAGCGCGCGCGGGTGCTCGACCCCTACGTCACCACGAAACCCGGCGGCACCGGTCTCGGGCTCGCCGTCGTCGACCGCATCGTCAGCGAGCACGGAGGCACGCTCGAGGTCGGCGCCTCGCCCCTCGGCGGCGCCGAACTCGCCGTGACGTGGACACGGCAGGGGCCGGTCCACGACCCCGGGTCGAGCCGCGCCTAGCGACCGAGCGCGTCGCGGACGATGCGCTCCGCGTCCCGGACCGACGCGAGCAGGAAGCGGGCGCGAACCTCCTGGCGTCCTTGCTCGTCGAGGTCCCCGCGCCGCCCCTGCGACGCGGCGTGCAGCGTGATCGCGGACGCGACGCTGACGTTGAGGCTCTCGACGAACCCCACCATCGGGATCCGGTAGGTCCCGTCCACCCGTCGGCGGACCTCGTCGGAGGCCCCCTTGTGCTCGTTGCCGAACACGACGGCGACCTTCGGTCGGCGGGCGAGGTCATCCGGTCCGAGTTCGCCGTCCATCGCCGCGACGAAGACCTCGAACCCCCGCGCGTGCAGGTGATCCATGCACGCGGCCGGACCCTGGTGCCGCACGAGATCGAGCCAGTGATGGGTCCCCCGGGTGATCCGATGCGAGACGACGAATCGATGGCGGTCCTCGATGACGTGCACCTCCTGACACCCGAACGCGTCGGCGGTGCGCATCACGGCCGCGCCGTTGTGGGGGTCGGCGAGGTCCTCGAGCACGGGGACGAGCGACCGCGTGCGCAGCGACGCCACCGCGTCGATGCGGGCACGCCGCGCCTCGGTGACCACCGGTCCGAGGACGCGCACGACGTCGTCGGCCGACGCCGGCAAGGGCGCGATCGCAGGGTCGACGACGTTCGGGTGATGTCTCCGCATCGCCCGCGCTTACCTCCGCCGCGCGGCCCGTTCAAGGGGCCGACACGACGCAGTTCCGGCCCCGCCGCTTGGCCTCGTAGAGCGCGAGGTCCGCCCGGCGAAGCACCTCGTCCACGTCGACGGCGCCATCGGCGACGGATGCGATCCCGATGCTGACCGTCACCGAGATCTCCCCCGCGCGGGTGGAGAAGGGCATCCCCGCGACCCTCGCGCGGACCTTCTCCGCCGGCACGCCCGCGGCGAGCCCATCGGTCTCGAAGAACGCGATGCAGAACTCCTCGCCACCCCACCGCGCGACGGGGTCGACCGCGCGCACCGAGGCGTGCAGCCGGGTGCCGAGCTCGACGAGGACCTCGTCGCCGACCTCGTGGCCGTGGAGGTCGTTGATGGCCTTGAAGTGGTCGACGTCGATGAGGACCAGCGACAGGGGGCGGAAGCGCCGCGCGATCCGGCGCACCTCGTGGTCGAGCAGCGAGCGCATGTGGCGCCGGTTCGAGAGCCGCGTGAGCGGATCCGTGTGCGAGGCCCGGACCAGCTCTTCCTGCAATTCCCGCTGCCGTTCGAGGGACTCGCGGAGTTCCTGATTGACGGCCCGGAGCGCCTCGTTGCGGCTTCGCTCGTGGTCCGCTTCCTTGCGGGCGGCCTCCGCGCGATGACGCTCCTCGGCGGCGCGGACCCGCCCCTCGAGCAGCCCGTCGGTCATGCGCTGCTGGGCCGCGACGTACGCCCGCAGGGCATGCAGCGCTTCGGTGTGGTCGCCCTGCGCCTCGCACGCTTGCGAGAGCGAGAGGAGGCTCTGCGCCCGGATGCTGTCGAACCCGCCTTCCTGCGCCGAGGCGATCGCCTGCACGCACAGGTCGCGCGCCTCGCTCCAGCGGCCCGCGCTCGCGAAGTGTCCGGCCAGGAGGTGGAGATGGCGCGAGACCTGGAACGGATGGCCGAGCGCACGAAGAATCGCATTGCTGCGCTCGAAGAGAGACGCACCGCGGTCGACGTCGGCCCGCATGCACCACCCCGCCCCCTCGCCCGCGAGGCAGAGGGCCTCGA
>CAIKNO010000098.1 GCA_903828805.1 uncultured Sandaracinus sp.
CGTCCGGTACCTCGTGTGGGAGTTCGACTGCACGCGCGAGGAGATGCTCGCGCAGGTCGAGCGCTGGCGCTCGGGCGAGGAGCGCGCGCGGCGAGTGACGGTCGACGACGGTCCTCGCCTCAGCGCGACCGCGACCGCCGCATCGCTGCGCGGGTGGGCACAGAGCGCCGAACGGGCCCGTCCTCGTGCTATCCTCGACCGTCGCCGCCACCGGGAAGGACCATCAACGAGACCGCCGCTCCCGCCGCGACTTCCGATAAGGGCCCGCGTATGAGCTCGGCCGGGAGGCCGATCTCTGGCCCGCCCGCTGCGCGCTGTGACGCGCGGTGTCGCCGCGGGCAGCGCCGTCCTCGCTGCGGCCAAACCATCACTCGCCCGGGGCGATCTCCGAGCGAACCGTGGAGTCCCGATCAAGAGCGACGCCGGGACGTCGACCCCTCATTCCGCCCGGGGAGCGAACGAGAGCGGAAACGCATAGTCGACCGAGCCCCCCACGGGCCCGGGGCGCAAGCGGAAGCCTCTGACCACCCTCGTCACACACGCCTCGACACTGCGGTCGCCGGTCGTATTCCCCGACACGCGAATGGCAGATACCGTGCCTTCAGGCTGGATGGTGAAGGCGACGGTCATCGTGCCCGCGAGTCGCGGATGGCGACGCAACCCGAGCTCGTAGCAAGCACGGAGGAGCCCCAACTGCGACCGCAGGGTGTTGGCGATGGAACTGGGCGCGAGTTGCCCGCTTCCGCCGCGTATCGCGCCCCCGTCGATGCGCACAGTCCCGCGCAACGGCGCAGGAGGTGTTTGCGTGGTGACGTCTGCGACTGGTCGAAAGATGAGGGGATAAGAGAAGTCGACCGAACCGCCGATGGGACCGGGATTCCAGCGGAATCCCGACACGGTCTCCACGACGCGCGCGGTGACAGCCGGGCTTCCGAGCGTATCCGCAGAGGCATGCGCGTTCGACACCCTGCCTGTGGGCTCGACCGTGAACGCGACGGTCACCGTGCCCGCGAGCTGCGGGTCGTCGCGCAGCGCGCGCTCGTAGAAGGCGCGGAGCGCGAAAGCGCGCTGCCGGATCACGCGAACGACCCGCGCCGGGTCGAGCCGGCCTTCCCCCCGAACGGCGCCGCCCCGACCGAGCTCCAGCCGCCCGCGTGGCGGCGTCTCGATGCCCCCTGTTGCGTTCGGCCGTGGCCCGCCGGTGACCGGCCCGCGCGTTGGAGAGTCGCCGTCTGCCGCGCCGTTCCCGCCTGGGAGGACGTTGCGCAATCCCTGATGGACGCCCTCGCCCGGGGCTCCCTCCGACGGCCTTTGCGAAGCCGCTGCAGACCCGCGCTCCGGCGGTGCCGTGACCGTCTGCTGCGGTCGCGCGCACGCCGCCTCACAGACACGCGCACACGCGGCGGCCTCGGCGCCGGACCGATGCAGACACTCCGTCGTGCAGCGCGCGCAATCGTCGGCCGACACCCGCGCCGCGAGCGACCCCACGACGAGAATCGCGCCCAGAGCGCCCAGCACGGCGGTGATCGATCGCATGCGCCTCCTCTTCACGAGCGCGAGGATGCCAGAAGACACGCGCCCGCCGCCGCTTCCCCGAGCAGGCCCGCCGATGTGCAAACGGCCGCCTGTCGCCCCTGCGTGCAGACGCGCGCACGCAACCGTCCACGCGGTGCCCGGCGCGCAAGCCCTTGACGCCTGCGGCTGCCCGAAGCGCGGCGCACGCTTGATTCACTCGACGCGGCGGCCGACGTTCAGGACCTCCACGCGCCTCCCCCCTGTGTCAGAGGAGTTGTCGCCTCCTGATCGCGCGAGATGTCGCGCGGGCCTGAGCTCAGCATCGAGCTTGTTGCGGGCGGAGGAAGGATTGATGAGATGCAGACGTACTCGGAGAAGTTCAAGCGGAAGATGGTCCAGCGGATGAGCGGGGTACACCCGACCTCGGCGACCGCGCTGTCGAAGGAGGTCGGGGTCCCGCAGGCCACGCTGTCGCGGTGGCTCTTGGCCGCCGGTACGATCGGGGCCATGACGCCGACGAAGAAGGACGACCTCATGGGTTCCGACGTGACGAAGCGCGCGGAGGACCGCACCCCGGAGCAGAAGCTGCGCGTGATCGTTGAGGCGGCGAAGCTGCCGCCCTCCGAGCTCGGTGCGTTCCTGCGGCGCGAGGGCCTGCACGAGGCGGACCTCGAGGCATGGCGCGAGACGGTCCTCGGTGCGTTCAAGCCCGCGCCGAGCAAGTACGCGAAGTCGGTGGAGGTGCGTCGTGTCCGGGAGCTCGAGCGCGAGCTCCGTCGCAAGGACAAGGCGCTCGCGGAGGCGGCGGCGCTGCTCGTGCTCCAAAAAAAAGTCCAGGCCCTCTGGGGGGACGCGGACGACGACACGAAGAGGGAGAGCGACGAGTGACGCTCGCGCTCATCGACGAGGCCGTTGCCGCCGGCGCGCGCCTGGAGAAGGCGTGCGAGGTGCTCGGCCTCAGCGGGCGCACCGTCGAGCGGTGGCGCGCCGAGGACGACGGCGGGCGCGACGGGCGCGCCGGGCCGAAGCACGCGCCACCGCACGAGCTGAGCGCGGCCGAGAAGGCCAAGGTCCTCCAGGTCGCGAACTCCCCGGAATTCCGGGACAAGAGCCCGCGTCAGATCGTGCCGACGCTCGCCGATCGGGGCGAGTACGTCGCGAGCGAATCGAGCTTCTACCGCGTGCTCAAGGAGGCGGGACAGCTCGCGCACCGCGGCCGCGCGCGTCGTCCGAGCGCGAGCCGACCGAAGGAGTTGGTGGCGTCCGCGCCGAACACGGTGTGGTGCTGGGACATCACGTACATGCGCGCTGCGGTGCGCGGGACGTTCTACTTCCTGTACCTGGTGGTGGACGTGTACAGCCGGAAGATCGTGGGCTGGACGGTGCAGGCGGAGGAGTCGCAGGACTTCGCGGTGGACATGATCGACGCGGCCACTCGGCGCGAGCAGATGTCCGAGGACGGCCTGGTGCTGCACGCCGACAACGGCGGGCCCATGAAGGGCTCGACGATGCTCGCGACGCTCCAGCGGCTCGGCATCGTCGCGAGCTTCTCGCGACCGAGCGTCAGCGACGACAACGCGTTCATCGAGGCGCTCTTCCGCACGCTGAAGTACCGCCCGGCGTACCCGCGCAAGCCCTTCGACTCCCTCGAGGCCGCGCGGCGCTGGGTGGAGGACTTCGTCGGCTGGTACAACGACGAACACCTCCACAGCGCCATCCGCTACGTCACGCCGAGCGACCGCCACGCCGGCCGCGACGCCGCCATCCTCGCCGCACGGCGCAAGGTCTACGGAGCGGCGAGGAGCGCCACGCCGCGCCGCTGGACCGGCAACACGCGAAACTGGACCCCCGTCGGCGCTGTACACCTCAACCGAAGGCACCCCGAACTCGGGAGGAGGGAAACGGCACGTTGAAGTGACGACTCAGGCGACAACTACCTTGACGCGGCCCGCCTCCGGGACATCGGCTCGAACGACTCCGCGATTCGTTGCAGGGATTGTGGAGCATCCGCATCCACGACCCGTTCCGCATCGTCTTCCGCTTTGAACACGGCAACGCGCCCGACGTTCAGATCACCGACGATCACGAGGAGCTCGCCATGACACCGAAGCACCGCCCGCCGACACCGCCCGGCGAACTTCTGCTCGAAGAATTCCTCAAGCCGCTCGGCTTCCCGCAGGTCGCGCTCGCCGCGAAGATGGGCGTGTCCATCCAGCACATCCACACCCTGATCAACGGCAAGCGCGGCGTCACCGCCGAGACGGCCCTGCGCCTCGCAGCCGCCCTCGACACCACGCCGGAGCTCTGGATGAACCTCCAGACCGCCCACGACCTCTGGCACGCCCGCCGCGCCCTGCGCAGCGCCGGCTGATCGCGCTGCACGCTCCAGGGCGAGCTCGCCACGACTGCGGGCTGCGACGTCGACCTCGTCGACCTGCGCAGCGCCACGGGGGCGACGAAGTGGTTCGCAGCGGGGCGGCGGCCTCCTATAGCCTCCGGCGTCTCTGCGTTGCGCCCGTCTGCGCGTCGCACGCCTCGGGTCGATGAGGCGCGCGGACGCCCGCGCGGTCTTCAGCCTCCGGCCTGCGAGGCCAGGATCATCTGCGCGTAGAAGTAGAGGGGCATGCCCCACGCGCGGTTCCGGAACTCGCGCTTCACGAACTGGTCGCGGGCGACCGCGAGGTCGGACGCATAGAACGCGAGCGCGCCGACGAAGAGCCAGCC
>CAIKNO010000099.1 GCA_903828805.1 uncultured Sandaracinus sp.
GTCGCTGCCGAGACCGCCGAGATGACCCGCAACAACATCCTCACCCAGGCCGGTGTCTCGGTCCTCTCGCAGGCCAATCAGATGCCGCAGATCGCCCTCAAGCTCCTCCAGGGCTGAGGCTGACGACACCTCGGTGGCGACCCGCGCCGCGTGCCTCGATGCGAGGTGCGCGGCGTCGGCGTTCCGTCCGACCTCAGGACGTCGGCTCGGTGGACATGGCAGACGGGGGCAGCGCGGGCTCCCGGACAGGGACGCGGATCACGTAGGCCGTGCCCGCACCGACCCGTCGCTCGGCCACCGCATCGCCGCCGTGCAGCTGCGCGAGCTTGCGCGCCAGCGAGAGCGCCAGACCCAACCCCTCGAGGCGTCGGCCCGTGGCGGCGCGCAGGTCCTTGAACGCCCCGAAGACTTGCCCGATCTCATGCTCGGTCAGGATCCGACCGGGATCGAACACCTCGAATCGCACGGCGGGCACGGGGCCGGCGTCGTCGAGGCGCGCCGAGAGCCGGATGGTCCCTTCCGATTTTCCACGGACCGCATGCCGGACGAGCGCGAACACGGCCTGGACGATCCGCGCGCGATCGACGTGCAGCGCGGGCAAGCCCGTCAGGACCCCGACGTCGAGTTGCAAGGGCCGCCCCTCGGTCAGGAGGCGGGCCTCACCGATGACCTCGTCGATGATCTCGATCGACGGCGTCCACGCCCGCACGAGCGGGAAAGGCCCGGTGTCGAGACGCGCCGAGTCGAGGACGTCCGTCAGGAGGCGCAGCAGTTCCTGCGCGCTGTGTCGGACGATGGCGAGGCTCTCGTGCTGGGCCGGTCCGAGGGGGCCGTCGCCTCCGTCCTGGAGCAGCTGGGAGAACCCGACGATGGAGTTCAAGGGGCTGCGGAGCTCGTGTCCCATCGCCGCGGTGAAGCGCGCGGTCGCCTGATCTTGGCGGCTCGCGCGCCGCGCGGCTTCATCCTCGCGGAGCACCTGCTCCCGAGCCGTCGACACCACACTCTGCGCGGCCTCCCACGCCCTGCGCGACTCGGGTTCGGTGGGCGAAAGTTCCGGCGGAGCGTCGCCGGGAGCCAGCGCGTCGATGGCGCGCGACGTCGCCTCGAACGCACGCAGGAGCCGCGCGCGGCGGGCCGAGAGCCCGAGCGCCCACAGCGCGAACCACGCGGCCAACGCGACGCCCGGCGCGGGATGCGCGAGCACTCCGACCAGCATCGCAACCGCCCACCACGGCGCCGCCACCTCGAGCCACGCGAGCGGCCGCGGGCCCGGGGGCAGCGGTGAGACGGGTGAGCGCGGGTCCGTCATGCGGGGATCGCACGCGGAAGGACGACCGTGAAGGTGGAGCCCGTCCCCAGGTCGCTCCGGACCTCGATCCGACCTCCGTGGAGCTGCACCATCTCGAGCGCGATCGCGAGGCCGAGGCCCCAGCCCTCGACGCGCGCGCGGGGTGCCGGATCGAGGCGCTCGTGGGCCCTGAAGATCCTGTCCTGATCCTCCTTCGCGATGCCCGGACCGGTGTCGGCGACGGCGATCCGGAGCTCCCTCGCGTCGAACGCCACCGAGAGCAGCACGTGGCCGCGGCGCGTGAGCTTCATCGCGTTCGTGCCGAGGTTGACCAGGATCTGGCGGACGCGGCGGCCATCGAGCGCGAAGAGCGGGAGGGGATCCGGCACCTCGGTCAGGATGTCGATGGGCCGCTCCCTTCGCTGGCCTTCGAGCAAGCGGGCCACGTCGCGCACCACGGCGCCCACGTCCGTGGGCACCCGTCGAGAGTTCGGTGAGTCCGGATCGGCGCTCGCGTCGAGGACCTCGTCGACGAGATCACGCAGGTACGCGCCCGCGCCGAGGATGGTCTCGAGGTCCTCCCGCTGGGATGGATTCAGGGGTCCGTCGATCTCGTCGAGCAGGACCTGAGAGAAGCCCTGGATCGCATTCAACGGCGTGCGCAGCTCGTGGCTCACCGCCGCGAGGAACTCGTCCCGCTCTCGTTGCTTCGCCTCGGCGGCTTCGCGGACCCGACGGGCCTCGGCCACGGCGGTCTTCGAGCGCGATTCGAGGCGCCGCAGCGCGTCCGCCGTCAATGCGCGTCGCTGGGCCGCCTCGCGCCGGCCCCGACGCCGGGTGAGCACCCACGCGACCACGCCGGCGATCGCCACCGCGGTCGCGGGCACGGCACCGCGTGCCGCCACCACCCCCACGGCCGCGAGCCCCCCGGAGGCGAGGCCCGCGGTCCACCCGAGGGAGCGGCGCACCTCGGCTCAGCCGTGGTCGTGACCGCAACCCGGGCCGTGCTGGTGGCCGTGGTCGTGGTCGTGGTCGTCGTGGTCGTGGTCGTGGTGGTCGTGACCGTCGGCCCCGTGCGGGTGCCCGTGCTCGAGCTCCTCGGCGGTGGCCGCGCGGAGCGAGAGGATCTCGACGTCGAAGTGCAGGGTCTCGCCGGCGAGCGGGTGGTTCAGGTCGACGTGCACCACGTCGCCCTCGACCTTCGAGATCCACAGCGGGACGAGGTCGCCCGAGGCATCGCGCACCGCGAGCTGGACGCCGGCCTCGAGCGGGGCGTCGGGGGGGAACGCCTCCCGGGGCACCTTCTGCTCGCCGCGGGGATCGCGATCCCCGTAGCCGTCCTCGGGCGCGACGACGACGTGGAGCGTGTCGCCGACCGCGCGGCCAGAGAGCTTGCGCTCGAGGCCGGGGACGATGTTGTCGTGCCCGTGGAGGTAGACCATCGGCGCGTCCGGCTCGGACTTGTCGAGGACTTCCCCGGCAGCGTTCTTCAGCGTGTAGTGGAGACCGACGACGACGCCGGACGCGATGAGCTCTCGGGACAAGGCACCCTCCATGATGGCCGGGACCCTAGCAGCAAGGGCCCGCGGCGGCGACACCGCAGGCCCTTCATCGCCGCCCGGAACGTGGCGGCCTCCGAGGACGGCCGAGATCGGTCGACGGGATCAGCCCCCGGGGGCCGGCGCGGGGCCCGGCGGCGTGGACGCCGACGCCTCGAGCCTCGTGCGCGACGCGGTGAACGTCAGGCCCGCCGAGTAACCGTCCACGATGCGCGGATCGTCGATGCACGCGCGGCCTTCCACGCGCGTTCCGTCCCCGTCGATGCACGCGGTCACGACGGGCTGGCAGCCCATCGGGCCCATGCGGGTCACCTCGAACGTCTCGAGGCCATCGCCATCGAGATCGACGTCCGGCGGCACGTTGCCGATCCGCAGTCCGAAGAGGGTCACGCCGCCCACCAGCATGTCGGCGAGCGTCGCGGGCTCGCGGCTGCCGTCGCAGGGATCGCCGATCTCGATCATGAAGCCGCCGCCGCCGCCGAGCATCCGCAGCAGGTCCGCGTTGATCCCCGAGAACTGGGTCGGCGGCACGACGCCGCAGAGCAGGCCCGCGTCGAGCCCGGACAGCTCGCCGCCCGTGGCGGTCGTGGTGCCTCGGACGCGCCCCTGGTAGAGCGTGAGCGGCAGGAACCCGACGGGGATGTCGATGTCCTCGGGCCCCGCGTCGAGGGCGCGCGACACGAGGTCGCCCTGGAGCGAGGTGACGGCCGTGCCGTCGGCGTTGAGGGAACTGGGATCGACCTGGTAGGTGCCCGCCGCCATGCCGGCGCGGCCGAGCAGCCACGCCACGCGGAGCGCGTCGTCGTTCGCGGCGGTGCGGTCGTCGAGTCCCTGGAACGACATCAGGAAGGTGGGTCCGCCGCCCCCGCCTCCGGCGAGGCCCATGTTGAGCAACGCCGAGGCCGCCCCGAGCGCGCGGGCCAGCCGGTTGTCGGGCGTCCCGTCGCCGCTGTAGTCGCAGCCCTGCATGGTGCTGCCGACCTGGAGGCGCTCCACCACCAACGTGGGCTCCTGCCGGCAATCGGCGCCGCAACCATCCCAGCGGGTGGTGTTGCCGTCGTCGCACTGCTCGGGCGAAGCGACCGTTCCGTCACCGCAGCCCGTCAGCGACTGGCAGTCGACCGCGCAGCCCGGCGTTCCGTCGCAGACCTCGCCCGTCGCGTAGTCGACGATGGAGTTGCCGCAGGTCTCCGTCGACAGGCAGTCCGAGCGGCAGCCATCCGCCGAGCGGTTGTTGCCGTCGTCGCAGACCTCGGGCGCCGTGATGGTCTCGTCGCCGCAGTACGCTTCGCGCGCGCACATCGGATCGCACCCGTCGCCGGGCTCGACGTTGCCGTCGTCGCAGGCCTCCATCGCCTCGACCCGGCCGTTGCCGCACACCGGACCCATCATCATCACGCCGCCGTCGCCGCCGTCGGGGCGTGGGGCCGCGTCGATCATCACGGTGATGCCGGCGTCCTCGCCGAGGGTCCGGGATTCGGAGCAGGCGACTCCCGAGAGCGCGAGCACGAGCGCGACGAACGTACGAAGCCAGGGCATGGAACCTCCGTGGAAGGGGGGAGCATAGGGCGAAACGCGAAGGATGGGGCACTCCTCGGCCGAGCGACGGCTCATCGGGGGGGCGACGCCGTGCCCGAGGGTCCCGCCGCGGCGAGGATCTTCCGCGTGAGGGCCGAGAGGCCGATGTCGCCGGGGGCGTCCGGGTCGACCCACCGTGCGCCCTCGCCCATCGGATGCGCGTCGGCGGCGACGAAGACGCGCACGTCCATGCGGCGATGGGTCAACACGTGCTCGAGGCGCGCCTGCGCACGGCGCTCGAGCGTCCCCCGGAGGCCCGCGGAGATCAGCGCACGCTCCGCCGCCGCGCGCCCCTTGCCCTCGTCCAAGGGCACGCCCCAGAGGCCGCCGAAGAGCGCGTCCTGACCCCGGACCATCCACACCCCCCGGCCCTGCCGTGCCACCACCGCGACGACGTCGACGGGGCGCGGCGCACGGCGTGGCTTGGGCACGGGGAGCTCGGCGGTGCGCCCGGTGCGGAGCGCCACGCATCCGCCCGCGACGGGACAGTCCGCGCAGCGCGGGGTCGGGTGCGCGCAGACCGTCGCGCCGAGCTCCATGAGCGCCTGGTTGAGGGCGCCGGGTCGGGGCCCGGGAACGAGCGCGTCGGCCTCCGCCCAGAGCCGTGCCTCGGTGTCGGCGCGGCCGAGCGGGGTGTCGATGCCCCGGAGGCGCGAGAGCACCCGCGCGACGTTCCCGTCGACGATGGCCTCGGGCCTGTCGAACGCGATGCTGCCGATGGCCCCGGCGGTGTAGCGGCCCACGCCCGGCATCGCGCGGCGGGCCTCGGGATCCTGTGGGACCTCGCCCCCATGGTGGGCCACGAGGTGCTTGCTGCCCGCGTGCAGCAGGCGGGCGCGCCGGTAATAGCCGAGGCCGCTCCACATCGAGAGCACCTCGTCCTCGGACGCCGAAGCGAGCGCACAAGGATCGGGAAAACGCGACAGAAATCGGTCGAAATAGCGGAGCACCGTGTCCACCCGGGTCTGCTGGAGCATCACCTCCGAGACCCAGATGGCATAGGGATCGCGGCTGCGACGCCACGGCAAGTCGCGCGCGACCGCGTCGAACCACGCGAGCAGCGAGGCACGCTCGGTGGCGAGGGTCGAAGGCGGGGGACGCATCGGCGGGCGGTGTAGAGGCACGCGGGCCGCGCGTCCATCCGCCGGGCGGGCGCGGCTGTCCGGCGAGGTCGTCCACGCGGTACCTTGGTTTCGTGCGCATCCATCACCTCGACGGGTTCTCGCTGTGTCCTCCGCTCTCGCGCCTGGTCTCGGGCCGCGGGACGTGGCTCGGCCGCGGGCACATGGTCTGCCACCTGCTGCTGATCGAGA